>CAZFKW010000024.1:0-14973 GCA_964519795.1 uncultured Ramlibacter sp.
GCTGGCGGTGCTGCTGCCCATCATCCAGCTCAACCAGTTGGTGAAATAGAAGCGGGTTCCGAACCATGGGCGCAAGTCTTGAAGGTCAGCTGGTCGTTGCGATCTCTTCGCGGGCACTATTCGATTTTGAAGAAGAGAACAGGGTCTTCGAGCAGGGGGATGACCGCGCCTACATGAAGCTGCAGCTGGACCGGCTGGACCAACCCGCCAAGCCCGGCGTGGCTTTCTCCCTGGTCAGGAAGCTCCTGGCCTTCAATGACATCCCGGGTGATGAAGGCGGGGGCAGGCAGCGTGTGGAAGTCGCCATCCTGTCGCGCAACGACCCGGTCTCGGGCATGCGCGTGTTCCGCTCGGCCAGGCACTACGGCCTGCCGATCCAGCGCGGCATGTTCACGCGCGGGCGCGAACCCTGGCGCTACCTCAAGTCACTCAATGCCAACCTGTTCCTGTCCACCCACCTGAGCGACGTGCGCTCGGCGCTGGATGCCGGCGTTCCGGCCGCACAGGCCTATCCACTGTCCACACACGCGAGCGAGACCTATCCCCATGAAGTGCGTATTGCTTTCGACGGCGACGCGGTGCTGTTCTCCGATGAAGCCGAGCGCGTCTATGCCACAGACGGCCTGAATGCCTTCCAGCAGCATGAGCAGGAGAAAGCCGGCCTGCCGCTGTCCGCCGGGCCATTCAAGCCGCTGCTGGCCGCCCTGCAGCGGCTGCAGCAGGAGGGCACGCCTGCCATGAGTATCCGTACTGCGCTCGTCACTGCGCGAAGCGCGCCCGCACATGAACGCGCCATCCGCACGCTGATGGACTGGAACATCGATGTCGATGAGGCGATGTTCCTTGGTGGGCTGTCAAAAGGCGAGTTTCTGCGTGAGTTCGAACCGGACTTCTTCTTTGACGACCAGACCGGGCATGTCGATTCTGCCGCGTTGCATGTGCCCTCGGGGCATGTCGTCAGCGGCGTGCGCAACACGTGAGTTACGCCCAAGCGGGACGTTGATCCAGCGCCCCGGGCGTCAAATCCCCATTTGCCGCGCCGCCAGTTCCTTCATGATCTCCTCCGAACCGCCGCCGATCATCATCACCTTGACCTCCCGGTAGATGCGCTCGCAGCGCGTGCCGCGCATGAAGCCCATGCCGCCCAGGATCTGCACAGCCTGGTCGGCGCAGAACTGCATGGTTTGCGTCGCGTGGTTCTTGAGCATGCAGACCTGGGCTACCCATTCGGGACCCTCGTCACCCGCATCACAGCGTGCCGTCACGGCATCGAGCCAGGCAGCGGTGGAACTGATGCGCATCTGCATGTCCACCAGCTTGTGCCGGATGACCTGCCGCTCCACCAGCGCGGTGCCGAAGGTCTTGCGCTGGCGGCTCCAGTCGAGCGCCTCGTCGTAGCAGGCCTGCGCGAAGCCCAGCGCCATGGCCGACATGGCGACACGCTCGCCGTTGAAGTTGGTCATGATGATGCGGAAGCCGCCGCCTTCCTCGCCCAGCAGATTGCCGGCCGGCACGCGGACGTTGTCAAAGCGCAGATGCGCCGTGTCGGAGCACCACCAGCCCATCTTTCTCAATTCCGTGCGCGACAGGCCCTGCGAATCCCCGGGCACGACGATCATGGACACACCGCCTGCCCCCTTGCTTCCGGAGGCGCCCGTTCGCACAGCCACGGTGATCCAGTCCGCACGCATGCCGGAGGTGATGAAGACCTTTTCGCCGTTGATGACCCATTCATCGCCATCGGGTCGGGCCGTCGTGCGCAGACCGGCCACATCAGACCCGGCGCCGGGCTCGGTGATGGCAAGGGCTGCGATCTTCTCGCCACGCAGCACGGGCGGGATCACCAGCTGCTGCAACGCTGCCGTGCCATGGCGCAGCACCGGCGGCAGGCCGATGTTGTGCGAGAACAGGCTCGCCAGCACGCCACCGCTGCCGCAATGGCGGGACAATGCAATCGAGACCGCATTGCGCAGGGCTTGCGGTGCCGGCGTGCCGGCCAACGCCTCCGGATAACCCAGTCCAAGCATGCCAACCTCCGCGGCCTTGCGATACAGCTCGCGCGGGAAGGCACCGGCTTCGTCCCACCCGTTGACATGCGGTGCGATTTCCTTTTCCGCAAACCGGCGGGCCGTGTCGTACATGGCGGCGAAGTCGTGCTGATGTCCCGTCTTCATGGCTTCTCCAGGCTTGCGAGCAGCTGGCCCGGCGCAACCTGCTGGCCGGCTTCGACCGCAATGCCGGCGACGACGCCCGCCCGGGATGCGCCCAGCGAGTGCTCCAGCTTCATGGATTCGACAACGACAAGAACATCACCCTGCGCGACCTGCTGGCCAGCCGCGACCCTGATGGCGACGACCTTGCCGTTGAAAGGCGCGCGCAGGTCGTTGCCTGCCGCGCCGCTGCCCGCGCCATCAGGCGGGTCGAACGACGCGTCTTCAATGAACAGGTCGACCGCACGGTGCTGGACATGCCAGCGCCGGCCGTCGATGTGCGTGGACGCCACGCCTTGCGCATGAGCCGGCACACCATGCACCACCAGGTCCACGACTGCGCCACGGTGCCGAAGGCGCAGGGGGCGCGGGAAAGGACAAGCCAGCGGCCGCCCATCCACCCCCCCGTAAAGAGCAGCAAGGCCGCAGGCTTCCCGGGCTCCCTGTTCCGCTGCAAGAAGTCCGGCGCGAATCGCGTCGCCCTCCTGCGAGAGAAACGGTATCTGCGCGTCACCCGCCCGGAACACAGGGTGGCGCAGGCATGCAACCAGGAAGGCGCGGTTGGTGGGCAGGCCCAGCACTTGCAGGCTGTCCAGCGCACCGGCGAGCCTCTCGATGGCTTCGCCGCGCGTGTCCGCATGGACCACGAGCTTGCCGAGCATGGAGTCGTAGTGCGGCGACACCTGCAATCCTTCAAACAGGGCATGGTCGAAGCGGACGCCGGCGGGTGCATGGAGGCGGCGCACCACGCCCGTATGGGGTGTGAAATCCTCGTCTTCAGCGCATAGCCGCACCTCCATGGCATGCCCACTGAACTTCAGCTGATCCCGCAAAAGCGGCAGGGGCTCGCCCCGCGCAACCCGCAGTTGCCATTCAACCAGGTCAAGGCCGGTGACCAGTTCCGTCACGGGATGCTCCACCTGCAGGCGGGTGTTCATCTCCATGAGGTAGAAGTCGCCGCCATCGACCAGAAACTCCACGGTCCCGGCGCCCGTGTACCCGGCTGCCTTCGCAAGGTCCACGGCACAGCGGCCCATGCGCTCGCGCATTTCCGGGTTGATGGCCGGGCTGGGTGTTTCTTCAATGATCTTCTGGTGGCGCCGCTGCACCGAGCAGTCGCGCTCGCCCAGGTGGATGCAATGGCCATGGGTATCCGCGAACACCTGCACTTCCACATGGCGTGGACTGAGCAGCGCCCGCTCCAGCAACAGCTCACCGGAGCCAAAGGCCGATTGCGCTTCGCTGCGCGCGCTTTGCACGGCTGCGGCGAACTGGCTCATGTCCGTCACAAGCCGCATGCCACGTCCACCGCCGCCTGCCGCCGCCTTGACCATCAGCGGCAGGCCGATGCGTTGGGACTCTTCCGCAAGCCGCGCGTCGGACTGGTCGCTGCCGCAATAGCCGGGCAGGCAGGGCACGCCGCGCTGCTGTGCGATCGCTTTTGCCGCGCTCTTGCTGCCGAGCTGGCGCATGGCATCTGGCGGCGGGCCGACCCAGGTCAACCCCGCGTCGATCACGGCCTGCGCAAAGTCCGCGTTTTCGCTGAGGAAGCCATAGCCGGGGTGAACGGCGTCGGCGCCGCTTGCCCTGGCGGCTGCGAGCAGCTTGTCAACACGCAGGTACGTATCCGCCGATGCGTTGCCACCCAATGGATGGGATGCGCTTGCCTCACGCACATGCAAGGCCTGCGCATCGGCATCGGAATACACCGCCACGGTGCTGATGCCCATGGCATGCGCGGTGCGGATGATGCGGCGCGCGATCTCGCCGCGGTTGGCGATGAGCAGCTTCTTCATGGCAAGGGCCTGGAGGAATCCGTGACTTGTCGCGGGCAGCCGCGGAACCGGCTTTGCCGGGCCGCTGGCTGCGCCCCCTTGAGGGGGAGGCGGCCGTAGGCCGCTTCGGGGGTGTTCATTTTTTGGCAATGCCCATGATCTTGGCCAGGATGCCCAGCATGACTTCATCCGCACCGCCGCCAATTGACGCCAGCCGTCCGTCGCGGTACATCCGGGACACCTTGTTCTCCAGCGTGAAGCCCATGCCACCCCAGAACTGCAGGCATGTGTCCGGCACGATGCGGTTCAGCCGGCCGGCCTTGAGCTTGGCCATGCTCGCGAGTTCCAGCACGTCCTGCCCACCCACATAGAGCTCGCAGGCGCGATAGGTGAGTGCACGCAGGCTTTCGACCTCCGTCTTGAGTTCGGCCAGCTTGAACTGCACCCACTGCTGGTCGGAAAGCGACACGCCAAACAGCTTGCGCTGCTGCGCATAGTCAATCGTCCACTCGATGCAGTTGGTCAGCGACTGCAATGTGCTGGCCGCGCACCACAGGCGCTCCTCCTGGAACTGCTGCATCTGGTAGATGAAGCCTGCCCCTTCGGCGCCGATGCGGTTGCGCTGCGGCACTCGCACCTCGTCAAAGTGAATGAGGCCGGTGTCCGATGAATGCATGCCGATCTTGCGGATCTTCTGCGCGACCTCGATGCCCCTGGTGAGCTTGCCGTTCGGGCCATCGCGCATCGGGACCATGATCAGCGACTTGTTCTTGTGGACAGGGCCTTCGCCTGTGTTGACCAGCATGCACATCCAGTCGGCCTGCAGGCTGTTGGTGATCCACATCTTCTGGCCGGTGATGATGTAGTCGTCGCCGTCCTTGCGCGCATGGCTCTTGATGCCCGCCACATCACTGCCCGCGCCCGGCTCGCTCACGCCGATGCAGCCGACCATGTCGCCTGCAATCGCGGGCGCGAGGAACTCGCGCTTGAGTTCTTCGCTGCCAAACCGCGCCAGCGCCGGCGTGCACATGTCGGTCTGCACGCCAATCGCCATGGGCACGCCGCCGCAGTCGATATAGCCAAGGGTTTCGGCCATGAGCATGGAGTAGGAATAGTCCAGGCCCATGCCGCCATACTCCTCTGGCTTGCACAGCCCCAGCAGGCCGAGCTTGCCCAGGCCCTTGAAGACCTCGTGCGCGGGGAAGATCTCCGCGGTTTCCCATTCATCGACATGCGGATTGATGTGCTCGTCGATGTAGCGCTTGAGGGTCTTCTGGATTTCGAAGTGTTCGTGGGTGTATTGCATGAGGTGTCTCCTGCGGCTGTCATGCCGGAGTTTTTCTTACATTCGCGCCACTCCAAACTGCATCGGCCTGAGCGTCCTTGCCTCAGCTTCCGCACAAATCGAAAGACACTGCCCGAGCACCGCGCGCGTATCGCGCGGGTCGATCACGCCATCGTCCAGCACCAGGCCCGAGGTGTAGAACGCATCGGCCTGTGCCTCGAACACCGCGACGATCTTGTTGAACTGGGTCCTGGATTGCTCAGGATCGGGCGCGATGCCTTTGCGCGCCAGGCCTGCGTCAGTCACGATCTGCATGGTGCGCGCGGCCTGTTCGCCGCCCATGACGGCGGTCCTGGCGCTCGGCCAGCTGAACAGGAATCGCGGCGCGTAACCACGTCCGCACATGCCATAGTTGCCGGCGCCAAATGAGGCGCCGCACTGGATGGTGATCTGCGGCACCGTGGCATTGGTCACTGCCTGGATCATCTTGGAGCCGTGCTTGATCATCCCGCCCTGTTCGCTCTCCCTGCCCACCATGTAGCCGGTGGTGTTCTGCAGGTAGATGATGGGGTGGCCGAGCTGGCACATGAGCTGGATGAAATGTGTGGCCTTGTTGGCACCCGCCACGTCGATGGGACCGTTGTTGGTAATGATGCCGACGGCATGGCCTTCGATGCCGGCCTGGGCACAGACTGTCGCCGCGCCATAAAGCGGCTTGAACTCCAGCAGGTCGGAGTTGTCCACGATTCGCGCGATGACCTCGCGCATGTCCACCGGCTCGCGCAGGTTGGAGGAGATGAGCCCGAGCAGTTCTTCAGCATCAAGGCGGGGCGGCGCATTCCGGATGGTGGGAATTGGAATCTGACCCCAATTCTTTGAGACGACTTCGCGGGCGATGCCCAGGGCATGGCGGTCATCTTCGGCGAGGTATTCTCCGAGGCCGGAGAGGGCGGTGTGCATTTCTGCGCCGCCGAGTTCTTCTTCGGTGGCGATTTCGCCTGTGGCGGCCATGAGCAGGGGTGGTCCGGCCAGGAAGGCCCGGGAGCGCTTGCGGACCATGATGACGACGTCTGACAGGCCGGGCATGTAGGCGCCTCCCGCCGTGCCCGATCCGTGCTGCACGGTGATGACGGGTATGCCGGCTGCAGACAGGCGCGCGAGGTTGCGGAATAGCGCCCCGCCATGGACAAAGCCTTCGACGCGGTACTTCATGAGGTTGGCGCCCGCGCTTTCCACCAGGTGGATGAAAGGCAGCTTGTTCTGCAGCGCGATCTCCTGCACCCGCAGGATCTTGTCCAGGCCCATGGGCTGGATGGCGCCGGCCTCGATGCCGGAGTCGCTGGCCACCACCATGCAGCGCGCGCCGCTGATGAAGCCTATGCCCGCCACCATGCCGCCGCCCGCAATCGAAGTGGCGGGGTCCTTGGTGTCCTGAAGGAAACCCGCAAACGTGCACAGGGGGAGATACGGCGTGCCGGGGTCGAGCAGCAGGGCCACCCGTTCACGCGGCAACAGCTGGCCCCGCTTGTCGAACACCGGCTTTGATTTCGCTGATGCCTGCGCGGCGCGGTCCTCCAGCGCGCGCAACTGTGCAATGCGCGCAAGCATGGCGCTGCGGCGTTCAAGCGCCTGTGTGCCCTGCGCATTCCATGACGAAGCAAACACGCTCATGACTGGAACACCTTGGGCACTGTTGCCCGGTGGAATCCACCGAAAGCCCTGACCGCATCGCGCTGCTGCACTTCTTCGGGTGCTGCAACCTGGCCCCAGCCCATGCGCACCTGCGGCCGCGCGCCGTCCACGCGCATGACAGTTCCACTGATGAATGACGCGGCAGGACTGAGCAGGAAGTTGATGGCGGCTGCGCATTCGGCCTCATTGCCAAAGCGCCCGAGCGGCACCGTCTGGCGCATCTCGCGCAGCATGGGTCCCGCTTCCGGCGGGTAGTGGTCCATGCCGCTGGAGGCGATGTAGCCCGGCGCCACTGCGTTCACACGCACGCCGCTTCTGGCCCATTCCGCAGCGGCCGTTTCAGTGAAGCTGGCCATGCCTGCGCGGGCGGCACCGCTGTGGCCCATGCCCGGCATTGAACCCCAGATGTCGGCAATGATGTTGACGATGCTGCCGCCGTATTCCTGCATCGACTGCAGGAAGCATTCGCGCGCCATCAGGAAGCCACCCGTCAGGTTGGTCGCCACGACGGCATCCCATCCCTTGGCGCTGATCTGCTCCAGCGGCGTGATGTACTGGCCGCCGGCGTTGTTGACCAGGCCATCAATGCGGCCATGCGCCATCACGATGGCGGCTACCGTGTTACGCACAGCGTCCTCCTGGCGGATGTCGCATGCATGAAAACTCACATGGCCGACATGGCCCGTGCGTCCCGGATACTCCACGGTGCCATCGGCCACGATCTCGCCGGCGGTGTCCATCAGCTTTTGCAGGTTGCGGCCGATCAGCACCACATGCGCGCCGAGGGCTGCCAGTTCATGCGCCGTGCAGCGCCCGATGCCAGAACCGCCCCCGGTGACGACGATGACCTTGCCCGCGAACAGGCCAGGCTTGAAGATGGATTGGTATGTCATGCGGTGTGTCCCAGAAACAGTGCCATGGCAGCGTCGGTCAGGTCATCAAGCGACGCCTCTCCCCGGCGGTTGAACCACTGCGCAGACCAGTTGAGCGCGCCGAATATCAACAGGCGTGCAAGCTTGACGTCCGCCAACAAACGGCCGCTTGCATGCAGGGCTTGCAGCACAGGCACCCAGTCGGCCTCGTACGCGCCCTGCAGCTGGGCCAGCGAGGCGCGCTGCCGGGGCGTGATGGAGCGCGCCTCATACAACATCACGGGGATGAAATCGCTGCCCGGCCCGAGAAGGATGTCAAAGTGGTTGCGGATCAGCACGGACAGCATTGCAACCGGGTCGCCGTCGTTCGCGCCTGATTTTTCAAGTGCCGCCTGCTGCCGTTCCCGGGCCGAGCGCATGCCCTCTTCCATGACCGCAAAGAGCAGCGCGCCCTTGCTCTTGAAATGGTAGAAAGGCGAGCCACTGCGCATGCCGACAGCAGCGGCGATATCGCGCGTGCTGGTTGCGTCAAAGCCCTGCTTGCGGAACAGCCTGGCGGCGGCGCGCACCAGCTCGACACGGCGGTTGCCGTCGTCCCGCTCGTCCAGCGTCTTGCGGGGACGGCCACGCGGCCGTGCGGCGGCCTGGGGGATCGGCCTTGCCGCCGCCGCTGGAGCATGCCGTTGTGAGGGAAGGGTAGGCGGCGCCGCGGTCGGCACGCGGCGGCGGGTTGCGGAGGGAGTCTGCATGACGGGACCTTAGCAAAGGCCGATATTTTTAGCAAGCACATGCTTGGTTAAAATAATCAGGCCTTACCCTGCCTGGCCCTTGCCTTGACAAGCCCCGGCCTTAAAGTGCCCGCTGGGCTGCCCCCTGGTTCCGCGACCGCACGGCCGCAAGCAAGGCACGGGTTGCGGCCTCCAGGCCGTCGATCAGGATACCCGGATAGTTGAGGCTGCTGCGCAGCCCTGCAAACCCCACACCTCCAAGAATCATGGTCGGCACGCCGCTTTTCGCCGCGTCGTCCAGTTCACGCTGGATCTGCGCCAGGAAGCCCTGTGGATCGGCCGCAGCATCAAGCCCCGTTCCCTGCAAGATCACCACGCGCTCCAGCAATTCCCCGGCCTGTTCAAGCCGTACCGTGGCGTGCAGCATCCCTTCCCATGCCGCCCCTGCGGTGATGATGCGATACGGCCGCCCTGCCCCCACAGCCTCGCGCAATGCGGACTGCGCCATGCCGGCGACAGGCACGGCAGACGTCGCCTGCAGGGCCGCAAGCCCCGGGTCGCCAAAGCAGGCGAGAAGCATGCCGTCAAAGTCCTGAGCCGCGCCCGCGCTTGCAGAAAGTGCGGCATGCGCACCCACGACAAAGGACACCCATGAAGCGATCACCGGGTGACCGAACGTCGCCGTCACACCCATGACCTGCACATCCGCGCCGGCCAGCGCGCGCACCTGCGCCACGGCGGCCTGCGTCATGGAGGCTGTCGTGTTGGGGTTGACCACCAGCAGCTTCATGCGATGTGGCCGGGCGGGCCGTCACGTGCCTGGTGCTGCGCCCAGGCACGGGCAATTTCGGTCTCGGGGTCTGCGGCATCGGCAGCCTGCGCGCGCGGCTGCAACCGGGTCTCGATGAGGGACAGGTGCACGTGCATGGCCTTCATGGCGCGCGCGGCGTCGCCCTGCGCAAGGGCGGCCAGGATCTCTTCATGCTCCTCCAGCGCGCATTCCGTCGAAGCCGCAGGCTCGAAGAACGCGACCAGCATGGAGGTACGGCTCACCAGTTCCTGCACTTCACGCACCACGAACGGGCTTCCGGTGCAGGCCGCCAGCAACAGGTGGAACTCACCCGACAGCCTGATGGACAGCGCACGGTCGCCGGCATGGGCTGCGGCATGTTCATGCTCGCCATGGGCCTTGAGCTGCGCCAGCTGGTCTGTGCCCAGACGGCCGGCCAGCCGCGCGGCAATGCCACCTTCAATAATGCGGCGGGCTTCGTAGATCTCGCGCGCCTGGGCCAGCGTCGGGTCGGAGACGAAGGAGCCGCGATTGGGGATGAGTTCGAGCAGGCGCTCATGGCCCAGCCGGTGCAGCACCTTGCGAACACGCTCGCGCGACACACCAAACACCGCGGCCAGACGGGTCTCGATCAGTTGCGTGCCGGGTGGCAGGCGACCTGCCAGCAAGGTCTGCGCCAGTGTCTGGTGGATGGCCTCTTCCAGTCGGTTCATGCTGGCACTGTATCGCATGAACCAGCCCATCTCAGCCGGCTGCAGGGTTGCTGTTGGCGATCCAGTGCCGCGCAATCTGCTCTCGTGTGGCAATCCAGGCGCCGGGCTGCCTGCTCATATGGGCTAGGATTGTTTCAAGCGCCTTCATCCGCGCCGGCCGGCCTATCATGCGCAGGTGCAGGCCCACCGACATCATGCGCGCCACGCCGCCTTTCGATTCCTTCAGCAGCCAGTCAAAGGCGTCGCACACATACTCCGAGAAGCTGGCAGCCGTATCAAAGCGCTGGGTGTGCTGGAACTGCATGTCGTTGGTGTCAAACGCATACGGCAGCACAAGGTGGTGCGCTTCGCCGGCCTTCACGAAGTAGGGCGTGTCGTCGTTGTAGGCATCGCTGTCATACAGAAACCCGTGGCGCACCAGCAGCTCGCGCGTGCGCGGTGTGCAGGCCGAACGCGTGTGCCAGCCGACCGGTCGCTTGCCCGACACGCTCTCGATCGCCCGCATCGCCCGCAGGATGACGGCCTCTTCCTCCTCCACCGGCATGCCTGCATGGCTCTGCCAGCGCCAGCCATGGGCGGAAATCTCATGCCCGCGCTCCACTGCATCGCGCACCAGCCAGGGGCTGCGCTCCACCGCGCGGCCGCAGGAACTCAGCGTCATGGGCGCGCCGTGGCGCTCAAAGGTATCGGCAATGCGCCACCAGGCCGTGCGCGTGCCGTACTCGAAGTGGCTGTCGATGCACGGGTCCCAGCCTTCGCGCGGGTCGTCCACCTCGTACACGCCTTCATTGCGCGCGTCGCCGTCGGCCACGGATAACTCCGCGCCTTCCTCGAAGTTGAGCACGAACGATACCGCCAGCCCGGCATCACCCGGCCAGCGCAGCGTGGGCGGACGGCGCCCGTATCCCAGAAAGTCCCGCATCCCCTGTGTCTCCTCGGTGTTCGATCCGGCTCAGTTCGCCTGGATGTTGCGTTCCTTGACGACCTTGCTCCAGCGTGTGAATTCGCCGCTCAGGTAGTCATTCGACTGGCGCAGCGTCATGCCCGACACCTCGCCTCCCGTGTCCTCGATGCGCTTGCGGAAGTCCGGCTGCGTGGCAATGCGGCGCAGTTCGGCATTGACTTTCTCCAGTACCGGCAGCGGCGTTCTGGCCGGCGCCAGCAGCATGTACCAGGACGCGAATTCGTAACCGGGGACACCTGCCTGAGCAACGGTCGGCACCTGCGGCAGCATCGGCGAGCGGCTGGCGCCGGTGATGGCCACTGCCTGCAGCTTGCCGGACTTCACGAGCGGAAGCGAAGAAGTAATGATGTCCACCGACAACGCGACGCGGTCACCCATGACATCCTGCAGTGCCGGTGCCGCCCCCTTGTAGGGCACATGCAGCATATCCACGCCCGCCATCGACTCGATCAGCGCCGCGCCCACATGGCTCGTCGTGCCCGTGCCTGAGGTCGCATACTGCAGCGAGCCAGGCCGGGCGCGCGCCATCTCCAGGATGTCCTTGAGCGTCTTGCCGCTGTACGACGGACCGACGACGACGAGGCTGGGGACCTGAGCCACCACGCCGACGGAGGTGAAGTCCGCCCGCGTGTCGTAGGGCAGCTTGCCGTACATGAAGGGGTTGACCGCATGTCCGATGGTCACCATGAGAAAGGTATTGCCATCGGCAGGCGCCTTGGCCACAGCCTCGGTACCAATGACGCCGCCCGCGCCGGGCTTGTTGTCAATGATGACCGGCTGCCTGTTGCCCCAGGCCTCTGCCAGCTTCACGCCCACAAGGCGCGCATAGACGTCAGCCGCGCCGCCGGGCGGGAACGGCACGACGATCCGGATCGGCTTGTCGGGCCAGGCCGCAGTGTCCTGCGCCCAGGCTTGGGGCGCACCCAGCACGGCGCCGACGACAAGGAGGGCGCAGACGCCCCGGCGGGAAGGGAAATGCTTGATCGGTGCCACAGGATTCTCCTGAATGAGTGAATCGGACAGCGTGCGCACCATTGGTATGCACCTGTATTGTGCACATATCAATATTTATTGTGCACAATAATCCACTTACGCAGGGTTCGTGCCACCCTTTAAACCGGCCAAACCACTCCGTTGTCGTTCAGGATGGCATCCAGAGGCACGTCGTGCGGCTCCGGTTCAAATTCATCAAGGTAACCCTGTGTAAAACCCAGTCCGACGGTAAACGGTCTGGGTTGCAGCGTGGCGAGGGTCCGGTCGTAGAAGCCGCCGCCGTAGCCGAGCCGGTAGCCCCCCGCGCTGTAGCCCACACAGGGCACGAAGAGAAGTGTAGGCACGATGACTTCCGTGTCCTTGGGCTTGGGGATGCCGTAGGCGTCGTCTTCCATCGGGCAGCCGGGGTACCAGGCCCAGAACGTCAGCGTCTTGTGCACCTTGTCCACCACCGGAAGTCCAATGCGGCGCGGCTGCGGTTCGTCAAGGAGTTCGCCGTCTTCCTTCCAGCGATGCAGCGCCGGGAGGGGGTCGAATTCCCCCTTGATCGGCCAATAGGCCCCGATCACGGTATCGGGCCGGCCGACGAGCCAGATGCGCATGACCTGCTGCAACTGGTCGGCCCGTTGTAGTCGATCCGGCAGATTCAACCGTTGTTCGATGAGGGCCTTTCGCAGGGCCGCCTTCTCGCTTGACTTGTCCATAATCCCCCACATGCTGCTTAGAGCCATTCTGACATTGATCGTCCTCACCGTGCCCATGCACGCGCAGGCCCAGAACCGTGGCGACGACCTCATCCTCGACATGAGCCAGGCCTACAGGCAGGGCAACAACGCCAGGCTCGCTGCGCTGCTGCCCCAGGCGCGCGGCCACGCACTGGAGCCCTGGGCCGCCTACTGGGAGCTGCGCGCCCGGCTGGACACCGCATCTTCCGGCGAAATCCAGGACTTCATGGCGCGCTACGCCGGCACCTACCAGGAAGACCGGATGCGCAACGACTGGCTCCTGCTCCTGGGCCAGCGCCGTGACTGGACCACCTTCGCAGCCGAGTACCCCCGCTTTCGCATGAACGACGACAGGGAGGTCCGGTGCTATGCCCTCCTGGTCGAGACCCTCACCACAGGACAGGCGCCCGATGCACTGGTGGACGAAGTCCGCAGCGCCTGGCACGCCCAGCGCGATGCCGACGATGGCTGCAGCACGGCCGCAGGCCGGCTGATCGAGCTGAAGAGAATGCCGGCAGACGATGCCTGGCGCCGCGCCCGGCTGGCCATGGAAGCCAACCGCCCGCGCGCCGTGCGTACGGCCGTCGAGCTGGTGTCGCCAGAGTCCATGGCGCTCGTGGCTGAAATCAACACCAGCCCCTCGAAGTTCCTCACCACCAGGGTCCTGGCCATCCGCAAGGCGCGCAAGGAAATGATCACCCTGGCGCTGATCAAGCTGGCAACGACGGACCAGTCGCAGGCAGCCTTCCAGCTGGACAACAAATGGGGGCCCCAGCTCAGTGCCGAGGAGCGCAACTGGGTCTGGGGTGTGATCGGCCGGCAGGCCGCCGGCAGGCTTCAATCGGCCGAAGCGCTGGACTACTACGCCAAAGTCACCAGGGACTCCGACCTGACGGACGAGATGCTGGGCTGGAAGGTGCGGGCAGCCTTGCGCATGGGCCAGTGGAAGCAGGTGCTGGCCGCGACCCAGGCCATGAGCCCCAGGGAGCGGCAGGAAACCATCTGGGTGTACTGGAGGGCACGCGCACAACTGGCCACGACGCCTGCACCGGCGCCCGTGGCGCAGCCGGCTGCGTCCCCCGGCTCCACGACCCTGCCTGTTGCGCCCGCCCGGGTAGAGGCCATGCAGGCGCTGCAGTCCATCGCCTCCACCCGCGGCTTTTACGAACAGCTGGCCCTGGAGGAGCTGGGCCAGCGCATCACGGTGGCGGACCGGCCTGCAGCCCTCACTGCGGAGGAAAAGGCTTCTGCGCGGATGAATCCCGGCCTCAATCGCGGGCTCTACGCAATCCTGATCGGCCTGCGATCCGAGGGCATACGCGAGTGGAACTACACGACCAACCTCCATACCCGGGGCGGGATGGATGATCGCGAGCTGCTGGCTGCCGCAGACTTCGCCTGCGAGCGCGAGGTCTGGGACCGCTGCATCAACACCAGCGAGCGCACCAGAACCTTCATCGACGCCGGGCAGCGTTTCCCGATGCCGTTCCGCGACACCGTCGTCAAGCGCTCCAATGAAATCGGCCTGGACCCCGCCTATGTCTATGGCCTGATCCGCCAGGAAAGCCGGTTCATCATGGATGCGCGCTCGCATGTCGGCGCCTCGGGCCTGATGCAGGTCATGCCGGCGACGGCGCGCTGGACGGCCCGCAAGATCGGCATGACGGGCTTTACCATTGACCAGCTCAACGATCAGTCCACCAACATCGCGATCGGCACGGCCTACCTCAAGCTTGCGCTGGACGACTTTGCCGGCTCCATGCCGCTGGCCGCAGCCGCCTACAACGCCGGCCCGGGACGCCCCCGCAACTGGCGCAACGGCCCGGTCATTGACGCCGCCATCTGGGCCGAGAACGTGCCCTTCACCGAGACGCGCGACTACGTCAAGAAGGTGCTGGCCAACACCACCAACTACGCGGCCATCCTGACGGGCCAGCCGCAGTCGCTCAAGGCGCGGCTGGGCGTGGTCGGCCCGCGCGACGCCGCAACCCCTGAGCCCAACAAGGACCTTCCCTGACATGTGGGCAGAAGTCTGGAGCACCATCGCGACCGAGTTTTCCGACCTGCCCGATGTCGCGCAGGTCACGCAGATCGTGCTGCGCCTGACCATTGCAGCGCTGCTCGGCGGCATGCTGGGTTTCGAGCGCGAATCCAAGGGCAAGGACGCGGGCGTGCGCACCCACATGCTGGTGGCGATCGGCGCCGCCGCCTTCGCCCTGGTCGTCA
>CAZFKW010000024.1:14983-19353 GCA_964519795.1 uncultured Ramlibacter sp.
TGATGATCCCGCAGCATGCGGGCCTGCATGAGGCAGAGCTGAGCCGCGTGATGCAGGGCGTCATTGCCGGGATCGGTTTTCTGGGCGCCGGCACCATCCTCAAGAGCGATGACGAAAACAAGGTCAAGGGCCTGACCACGGCCGCCAGCATCTGGATGACCGCCGCCATCGGGATTGCGGCCGGGCTGGGGCGGGAATCCACCGCGATACTCAGCGCGCTGCTGGCCCTGGCCATCCTGTCGCTCGCGCCGCTCGTGACGAAGCTGATCGACAGGCGGCCGTCAGGTCAAGACAAGTAAACCTTCCGCGGCGGCGCCCGCAGGTGCAGAATCGGGCCACATGAAAAACATACTCCTCCTGGGCGGCACCGGTTTCATTGGCAGCCATGTCTGCGAAAAACTCGCGCGGCTGCAGTGCCGCGTCACCGTTGCCACACGCCGCTACGACAACGCCCGCCACGTCACACCCTTGCCACTGGTCACAGTGCTTGTGGCCGACATCCACGACGAAGCGGCTCTCACGCGCCTGGCCGCCGGGCACGATGCCGTGGTCAACCTGGTGGGCACCCTGCACGGGGACGAATCGGCGTTCAACCGCGCACATGTGGAACTGCCGCAGAAAATCGCGCGGGCCTGCACTGCCACCGGTGTCAAGCGCCTGGTGCACCTGAGTTCGCTCGGTGCGGCCATGGACGCGCCGTCGATGTACCAGCGCAGCAAGGCACGCGGTGAGACCGTGGTGCGCGAATCCGGTCTGGCCGCCACCATCCTGCGACCCAGCGTCGTCTTTGGCGCGGAGGACAGCTTCATCAACCTGTTCGCCAAGCTGCAGCGGATTTTCCCGGTGATGCCGCTCGCCGGTGCAGACGCGAAGTTCCAGCCCGTGTGGGTCGAGGACCTGGCCGACGCCATCATCCGCTGCCTGCAGGACGACGGCACCGTCGGGCATACCTATGAAGCCTGCGGGCCTGACGTGTTCACGCTGCGTGAGCTGGTGCAGCTGGCCGGCCGTCATGCCGGCATCAACCGGGGCCGCGGAAGGCCGGTCGTCGCGCTGCCCCTGGCGCTGGGCCGGATTCAGGCTCTGCTGATGGAGCTGGCACCCGGCCAGCCCCTCATGAGCCGCGACAATCTGGCCTCCATGCAGGTGGACAACGTGGCCTCGGGCCGGCTGCGGGGCCTTGAGGCGCTGGGCATCCAGGCCTGCGGGGCGCAAGCCGTCGTGCCGCGCTACCTTGGCTCGCGCGGGCCGCGCAGCTCGCTGGACAGCATGCGGCGAACCGCAGGGCGCTTCTGAGCCAGGGGCCGATGCATGACGGCCACTCCACCCGCTTCTGCAGCGCCGCATCAATCCAGCGGAAAAACCGCATCAATCGGCCCCGGCGCGACCGGTAGCATCCAGACAACTACAGGAGGCCAGGATGCTCAAGCTCTACATCGGAAACAAGAACTACTCGTCGTGGTCCATGCGGCCCTGGGTGCTTTTGAAACAGGCCGGCATCCCTTTTGAGGAGGTGATGGTCAGGTTTGACGCGTTCGATGCGGATTCGAACTTCAAGCATGTGATCACGGGCATCAATCCTGCCGGACGCGTGCCGGTGCTGACTGATGGCGACCTGGCCGTGTGGGACACACTCGCCATCGCAGAATATGTCGCGGAAAGCTTCCCCGACAGGCAGCTCTGGCCGGCTGACAAGGCGGCACGTGCCCGCGCGCGCAGCGCCTGTGCCGAAATGCATTCGGGGTTTTCTGCGCTGCGCTCGAACTGCCCCATGAACATCGAGGCCTCGCTGCCCGACGTCGGGCGACTCGTCTGGCGCGACAAGCCTGGGGTGCGCGAAGACGTAGGCCGCATCGTGGCCATGTGGAGCGAATTGCTGTCCGCGCACAAGGGTCCCATGCTGTTCGGCGATTTTTCAGTGGCCGATGCCTACTTTGCGCCGGTGTGCATGCGCCTGAAAAACTACGCCCTGCCGGTGCCCGGCCACATCACCGACTACATCCGCCGCATCTGCGCCCTTGCCAGCGTCAGGGAATGGATCGAAGAAGCGCTGGCCGAAAAGGACTTCGTCATCTTCGACGAACCCTACCGGACCGGGCGATGAGTATCCAGGCCCCCACCCGCTGGGGCGCGGTCATGAGCGCCATGGTCACGCCCTTTGGCAAGGATGGCTCGCTCGACCTGGATGCGGCGCAAAAGCTGGCACGCTGGCTGCAGGCGCATGGCAATGATGGCCTCGTCGTCTCGGCCACGACGGGCGAAGCGTCCACGCTGACAGACGATGAGCGCTGCGACCTGGTCCGCGCGGTGAGCGAGGCAGTGACGATTCCGGTGCTGGCCGGCACCGGCAGCAACGACACGGCCCACACCGTCGCCCTCACGCGCAAGGCGCAGGGCCTGGGCGCAGCAGGCGTGCTCGTCGTCGCGCCCTACTACAACCGGCCGCCGCAAGCTGGCATCGAGGCGCACCTGCGCGCCGCCGCGGCAGCGACGGAACTGCCCGTGATGATCTATGACGTGCCGGTACGCACCGGCCGCCGCGTGGCGCAGGACGTGCTGCTGCGCCTGTTCACCGAGGTGCCGAACATCGTCGCCTTCAAGGACGCCACCGGCGACCCACCCGCCGCCGCAGCGCTGGTCGCGCAGGCAGGCGGGCACTTCGACCTGTACTCCGGCGACGACGCATTCACCTTGCCCCTGCTGGCCGCAGGCGCTGTCGGCGTGGTGGGCACCACGACGCACTGGACCGGCACGCAGACGCAGGCCATGATCGCCGCCTTCCTGCGCGGCGATGTGGCAGGTGCCCGCGCCATTGACGCGCAGTTGCAGGAGTCGTTCCGCTTCGTGAACACCGAGGAGTCGGTCTACCCGATGTCCATCAAGGCCATGATGCGAACGCTGGGGCTTGAGGTCGGTGAGTGCCGCCTGCCGCTGCCGCCTGCGCCTGAAGGCATGGAGGCGCTTGCAAGGACTGTCATTGCGGGCTTGACCCGCAATCCATCCGTGCATTGAAGCAGCGCAGGCGCTTGCCGACATGGATACCGGGTCAAGCCCGGTATGACAGATCACGGACTAAACTCGATCCATGCAAATCTACATGGTCGGTGGCGCCGTCCGCGACTCCCTGCTCGGCCTGCCGGTGCAGGACCGCGACTGGGTGGTCGTCGGCGCCACGCCCGATGAACTTGCCGCCCAGGGCTACCTGCCCGTAGGCAAGGACTTCCCGGTCTTCCTGCATCCGCACACCCGGGAGGAATACGCCCTGGCCCGGACCGAACGCAAGACGGCGCGTGGCTACCACGGCTTCCAGATGTACACCGCGCCCGACGTCACGCTGGAGCAGGACCTGGCGCGGCGCGACCTCACCATCAATGCCATCGCGCAGGCGGACGATGGCACACTGATCGACCCCTACGGCGGCCGCCGTGACATTGACGCAAAAGTCCTGCGCCATGTGTCCAGTGCATTCCGCGAAGACCCGGTGCGCATCCTGCGTCTTGCGCGCTTTGCGGCGCGCTTTGCCGACTTCAGCGTCGCGCCGCAGACCCTGGACCTGATGCGCGGCATGGTGGAAGGCGGCGAGGTGGACGCCCTGGTGGCCGAGCGGGTCTGGCAGGAACTCTCGCGCGGGCTGATGGAACCCATGCCGTCGCGCATGTTCGGGGTACTGCGGGAATGCGGCGCGCTCGGGCGGCTGCTGCCCGAAGTGGACCGCCTCTGGGGTGTGCCGCAACGGCCCGAGTACCACCCGGAAGTGGACACGGGCGTGCACCTGATGATGGTGCTGGACATGAGCGCAAGGCTTGGGGCCGGCCTGCCTGTGAGATTTGCCTGCCTCTGCCACGACCTGGGCAAGGGGACGACCGCGCCTGACGCCCTGCCCAGGCACATCGGGCACGAGATTCGCAGTGCGAGGCTGCTCAAGGGCGTGTGCGAGCGGCTGCGGGTGCCTGTGGAGTGCCGCGAGCTGGCCGATGTGGTGGCGCGCGAGCACGGCAACATCCACCGCAGCGGCGAGCTTGGCGCGGCAGCCGTGGTGCGCCTGCTGGAGCGCTGCGACGCCTTCCGCAAACCGGCGCGCTTCGACCAGATCCTGCTGGCCTGCGAATGCGATGCCCGCGGGCGCCTGGGCATGCAGGACCAGTCCTACATGCAACGTCGGCGCCTTCTGACAGCCCATGCTGCAGCGCTCTCGGTTGCTACCAGTTCCATAGCTGAAGAAGCCCGCATTGCGGGCATTTCCGGGCCGGAGGTCGGCAAGCTGATCCAGGCGGCGCGGATTCGTGCGGTGACACCGCACCTGCAATGAGCTGACGCGGACGTCCCTGCGCATCGCATTCGGGCCATACGCGTGGTATGGTTTTACCGAA
>CAZFKW010000025.1:0-2285 GCA_964519795.1 uncultured Ramlibacter sp.
GGTCTCGCCCACCGGCATGCAGGCACTGGCCTTGGCCGTCAGCCGGTCCGCGTTTGCGGACCAGCCGGAATGCAGCGGCACAAATGCGGCCGGCAATCCGGCGTTGTGCGCGCCGGGGTTTGCGGCGCAGTTAAGGACGATACGGGAAGTGCGTTAAGCCGGACTCATCGCAACCCCGCCCAAAAAAAAAGCCCGGACAAACCGGGCTGCAAGCCACTTGCGTGGCCCTTGCTTAGGGAGGAAAAGCAAGGCCGACCGAAGCCGGAACTAAAGTTTACGGCCGCTTGCATACGTGTCGAGCCTCGAATATGTATCGAATGGTTACGCAAGGCGCCGCAGGTCTGCGCCCCGGCCCGCGCAAGGCCGAGTCAGCGCGCGTTCAAGCCGTCAAAACAGGTGCTGAGCACCATGTCAACGATCTGCTCGTTGGTGTGCTGCCCGCCTGCCTTCAGGAATTCAAGCACCGGATCACAGGCCCGGGCGTACAGGGTGTAGAGCACCGCAATGGCGGGCAGATCAGGGTTGAGCGTGCCCTCTTTCTGTGCCGCCTCGATCCATGCGCCGAGCCGGTCACTCACTTCCATGAGCCCGCTCATGTAGTCCTTGCTGGCCATCAGGGCCGCACGCAATGACGAGTTCTGGCTGGGCAGCGAAGGCATTTCACCGTCAAGCTGCACTTCCATGGTCCAGCGCGCAACAGCCTTGAGATTGTCCAGCGGCGCGGCGCCGGCGGGCAGCGAAGCAAGAAAGGCCTGCGCCCGCTGCATCACGCGCACCATGGCCGCAGCGGCCAGGTCTTCCTTGCTGGGGAAATGCTTGTAGAGGCTGGCCTTGGCAATGCCGACGGAGGCGGCGACTTCGTCCACCGTCATGGCATCGAAGCCTTTTTCGGCAAGCAGGCGGTTGACGGTGCTGACGATCGCGTCCTCACGAGCCTTGAGCATCTGCTCCTTGAAGGACACCTTGATGACATTGCCAGCCTGATTCATTGGCGAATTCTAGCCGCGCCGTCTGAAAAAAATATCGCAAGCCTGCATCGCTACTTCGCGCTTGTGGAATTACCAGACAGTATGAAACACCATGTGGCCCGCATGCTTCTTGCATAAGGCTAATCTCATCCCCTCGGGAAGGGCGTGCCATGAACACAATCTGGACAAATACTGCCGTATGGCTCGCAGCCATCGCGGGAGCACTCATGCTGTCGCTGGCAGCCCCCAATGAATCCAGCGTCATGGGCAAGCTTCCTTCGCTGTCGGCCCAGCGGCTGGACAGGCAGTCCGTTCCCATTCCGCATGGCCTTCCGTCCGACCGGACGCTCGCCATCATTACCTTCAAGGGCGCGCAGCGCGAACATGTCGAGCGCTGGATTGAAGGCCTGCGCCTGCGCGACAACCGGGCCATAGCGTGGCTTCGCATGCCCGTGCTCGACGACCCCGGCCACGCGGCTGGCCGCACCGCCATCGAGAACCGCCTGCTCGCGAAGTATCCGGATGCGGGCGACCGCGCCCAACTGGTTCCGGTGTTCACCGATCGCGCGGCTTTCATCCGGCAGGCCGGTCTCAACGATTCCTACCAGGTGCATGCGGTCATCGTGAACCGCAGTGGCGAAGTGCTGGCCCGCGCCGGTGGCGAGTTCGACGCGGACAAGGCCGAGGCCCTGCTGGAAACCCTGCGCGAGCAGGACCGCCTCTGACAGCAGCTTGCCCGAGGGGCTGCCCCCGCCCGGACCGGCCAGGCACCGGCCTGGCGCGCAGCCTCAGCCGGCCTGCCCCAGGGTGAAGTAAAAGGTGCTGCCCGATCCCGCAGTGGACTCTGCCCAGATGCGTCCGCCATGGCGCGACACGATCCGGTGTGCAATGGCCAGCCCCACGCCCAGGCCGGGGAATTCCGCCGTCGAGTGCAGCCTCTGGAAGGCCACGAAGAGCTTGTCGGTATAGGCCATGTCGAACCCGGCGCCGTTGTCCGAGACGTAGTACACCACCTCGCGCGCATCGTCGCTGACCTTCTGCCCGATCTTGATCCAGCCCCCGGGCTTGCGCGAGGTGAATTTCCAGGCGTTGTCGATGAGGCTGGTCACGGCAAGCTTGAGCAGCGGCGCATCGCCGAAACAGATCATGGGCTTCTCCAGCTCCACCGTCACCTCCCGGCCGGAATCCTTTGCGCGATGTTCATCCACCAGCGCCGCCGCAATCGCCGCCAGGTCCACCTGCGCGCTGCGCAGCGGTGCCCGCGTCACGCGTGACAGCAGCAGCATGGCATCTATGAGCTGGCCCATATGCGAGGTT
>CAZFKW010000025.1:2399-2673 GCA_964519795.1 uncultured Ramlibacter sp.
CGTTGCTGTTCCTGTTCATCGAGGCCCGCCGAGTGCTTCACCGAGAGTTCACGCGCAAACCCGTCGATCACCTGCAGCGGCGAGCGCAGGTCGTGCGAGACCAGGAAAGAGAACGACTCCAGGACTTTGCCGGCCATCTCGAGGTCGCGGGTTTTCACATCAAGCGCGCGCTCAAGGCGGGCATGGCTGCGCCGCAGCCTGGAGTCCACCACCAGCCGCTCGGTCGCGTCGGTGACCAGCACGAGCTTGGCGGGGTGGCCGTCAAAACTGATCA
>CAZFKW010000025.1:2683-18939 GCA_964519795.1 uncultured Ramlibacter sp.
TTCCACCAGGAATACGGTCCCGTCCTTCTTGCGGTGCCGCCAGATGCGCGACTCCCCCAGGATGTCGTTGACCGCCTGGGGCGTCCGGACAAACTCCATGAGCTCCTCGACATCCTCCTCGGGACGGATGTCCGCAATGGTCATGCCGAGGAACTCCTGCGGCGTGTACCCGTACTTGGCCACTGCGGCTTCATTGACGGCCAGGAAGCGCAGCGTCGCGATTTCGTACACCCACATCACATGCGGGTTGAACTCGAACAGCTCGCGGTAGCGCGACTCGCGCTCGCGCAGCGCCTCCAGCGTCTGGCGCCGCTCGGTACTGTCGTGCACGAACACGCCTGTGCCGTCCGGTGAGGTGAACAGCCGCATCTCGAACCAGCGGCCAAAGCCCGGGTAGTATTTCTCGAAGTCCCACATCCTGCCCTTGGCCAGGGCCCGCTCGCAGGAGCGGCGTACCACGTCGCCGGGCTCATCCGGGAACAGTGTCCAGAAATTCTCGCCCGTCAGGTCGTCGCGGCCTTTCTGCAGCATGTCGACGGCACGCTGGTTCAGGTAGGTCAGCTTCCAGCCGCTGTCCACCACGACAAAGCCCTCGCTCATCCTGTCGAGGATTTCCACCATGCCCTGCTTGGCTGAATTCGCCTCGTTCAGGGCCCGGTCGCGCTGCTCGCGCCGCCTGCGGATGGTCTGCCACATGCGGTGCAGGGCCAGCTGCAGCAACGCCAGCTCACGCAGCTGGCTGCGCGGCAGGCGCGGAATGCCGGCCGTCTCGTCCTGCCCGACCTGGCGCATCGTACCCAGCAGGCTCTCCAGGGGGCGTGCCAGCAGCCTGTCGCTGAGCACCCAGATGCCGAGCCCGGCCACCAGCAGCAGCGCGAGGATGGCGCCTACCTGCAGCGCCAGGCTGCGCACGGCCGGGGCAAGGATGGCCTCATATGAGGCCGACACCACGACGAACATGCCGGCCGTGCCGGACACGCTGATCTGCCTGATCTCATGCCTTCGCTCCAGTGGATCACCGGCGAAAGGCCCGGCAGGACCGCTCCTGCGGGCCCGGACGGCCGCAAGCACGGAGGCATCTGCCAGCGGCGTTCCCACGCGCAGGTAGTCCCCGTTGGAGACGGCCAGAATGGTGCCGCCGGCATCCGTCACCTGGACTTCCATGCCAGGCGCGATGGCGGCTGCCTGGAGTTTCTGGCCAATCCGTTGCAGATCGATCGCGGCAAATGCGACCCCACGGGACGCACCGTCGTCGCCACGCACCGGCATGCCGAAGTTGATCGTCTTCATGCCCGTTGTGCGGCCCACGATGTACTCGCCAATGGCCAGTTTGCCGGTTTCGGCGGCGCGGCGAAAGTAAAGGCGGTCCCCGAGTTCCGCATTGCCGGCGATCGACAGTGCGCGGCAGGTCAGCACGCCCTGCGGATTGATCAGGCCGATGTTGGCATAGCCCGGCGACCGGGTGCGCAGGCGCTCCAGGTACTGCGTGCACAGGCCGAGGTCGCCGCCCGTCACGGCAGGCGCGCTGCTGATCGATGTCAGCAGCTGGGCCACGCCCTCGACCATCTGCTCCTGGCTTGATGCCGCGAGGTCGGCCAGCGAGGCCATGTCCAGGCGTGCACGCTCGGTCAAACGGCCCTGTTCCGCCAGCGACGCCACCACCACCACACCCAGCGTCGGCACGGTTGCAAGCAGCACCAGCACAACCAGCAAGGCCCGCAGGCTCTGGCGGCGCGCCAGTGCGCTGCGCCACATGCGCCGGGAAAAGGCAGGAGCCTGCAGGGTCGGGGGCTCGGTCATGCTTGTGTTTGTGCGCAGGGTGATTCAGGGTGGCCGGTGTGAATCATGGTCCCATCCGGCGGCCTGCGCTGTGAAGGGTACGGGGCAGGGTGCGGCGGCGGCTCAAAATGACTGTATTCCATCTGATTGCGGCCCGTCGCCTTGCGCCTGCTCAGCCGGCAGGCTGAAGTAAAAAGTGGCTCCCTTCCCAAGAACGCTTTCAGCCCAGACCTGCCCGCCGTGCCGGCTCACGATGCGGTGGACCGTAGCCAGGCCGATCCCGGTGCCAGGGAACTCGGCAGGCGTATGCAGCCGCTGGAAGGTGCCGAACAGCTTTTCAGCATAGGCCATGTCAAAGCCTGCGCCATTGTCCCGGATGAAGAAAACCTCGTTGCCGCCCGCGCCGCCGGCGCTGCCCACGCTGATGCGGGTGATCGGTTCGCGCGAGGTGAACTTCCAGGCGTTGCCCGCCAGGTTCTCGACCACCCGCAGGATCAGCCTCCAGTCCCCTCGCGCCCGCAGGTCCGGCTCGATATCGACCTGCGCGGCGCGCCCGGGCTGGTGCTCCTGCAGGCCGTCAAACACCTTGCGCACCATCGCCGAGATGTCCACTGTCTCCCGCTGGATGCTGGCGCGCGACACCTGGGCCAGCGAGAGCAGGTCGTCGATCAACTCGCCCATCTGACGGACCCCCGCACGAATGCGGCCCAGGTAGTGCAGCGGCCGCTCGCCCAGCTGTGCGCCGGCCGACTTCTCCAGCATGCCGCTGAATCCGTCAATGGCGGACAGGGGCGTGCGCAGGTCATGCGAGACCGAATAGGAGAACGCTTCCAGCTCGCGGTTGGCCTCTTCCAGCTGCGCCGTGCGGCGGCGTACCCGCGCTTCAAGCTCCTCGTTGAGCAGCCGCACTTCTTCCTGGGCACGGTTGCGTTCCAGTCGCGCATGCAGGTTGCCGATACCAAAGGCCAGGTTGTCCGCCAGCTCGCCCAGCAGCTTGACCTCGGCATCGCCGGGGCGATGCACGTCGCCGGAATAAAGGGCCAGCAGGCCGAAGGTGCGCGAGTCCGAGCGCAACGGCAGGCAGACCAGGCTGCGCAAGCCCCGGCTCATGGCGGCGCGGCGCCAGTAGAACCCATGCCCGGACTGAGACACATCGTCAGCCACCACCATCTGCCCGGTGCGGATGGTGCGGCCTGCCGGACCCTGGCCCATGGGCACGTTTTCATCCCAGCTGAGCCGGGCCTGGGAGAGGTAGCCTTCCTCGTGGCCGGCATGGGCGTCGGCGCCGGCGCGATCACGATGCTGCGCTGCGCGTCGTCCCGGGCATAGCCGACCCACACCATGCGGTAGCCGCCCACTTCCACCGCCAGGCGGCATATCTCCAGCAGCAGCTCCCGCTCGTCTTCCACCCGCATCAATGCCTCGTTGCAGCGGCCGAGAACCTGCAGCGAGCGGTTGGTGCGGGCCAGCTCCTCTGCCGCTGCACGCCGGGCACCAATGTCTTCGGCCACGCCGGTGGTGCTTATGAGTGTCCCGTCGGGACTGCGCACCGCGGACAGGCTCAGCCGGGACCAGACCGTGGTTCCATCCTTGCGGATGTAACGCTTTTCGATGTCGTAGCTGTCGCGCTTTCGTTCCACCAGCTCAGCATGAAGCGCCTGCTGCCGTAGCCGGTCTTCCGGGTGGGTGATGGAAACATAGTCAAGCGCACGCAGTTCCTCTTCGGTATAGCCGACCATGGCGCAGTACGCTGCATTGGCACGCATGAAGAGCCCATCGGCGCCGGTCAGGGCGATGCCGACCGCAGCGGTGGCAAACATGCTGCGGAACACCTCCTCGCTGCTGCGCAAGGCTTCTTCGGCCATGGCGCGTTCAATGGCCACGCGCGCCAGCCGCACAGCGCTGTCCACAATCGCATGCTCATGCGGGCGGGGTTGGCGCGGTTCGGTGAAATAGATGGCAAAAGTGCCAAGTACCTCGCCGCTGGCCGCCATGACCGGCGTGGACCAGCAGGACTGAAGACCGAACTCTGCCGCCAACTCGCGCCACCCCGCCGCGACAGGGTCGGTGTTGATATCCTGCACCACCACGGCCTCGCGCCGGAAGGCGGCGGTGCCGCAGACCCCGGAGCCTTCAGCCACAGGCAGGCCGTCGATCCGGCTGCCAAAGGAAGGCGGCAGGGACGGGCTGACGCAAGTGCGCAATACACTGCCGCTTTTCAGCAGCACCGAGCACAAGCCGCCTGCCACGCGGCTTTCAATCAGCGCAACCACGGCATTCAGCGATGGTGCCAGGGGCAGGCCGCTGGCGATCAGTTCAAGGATCTGTTCCTGATCGTGCGCCAGGTCCTCTGCGGCCTTTTGCCGGATGACGTCTTGCCCGGTGGCCTCCAGCCCGGCCCGGCGCGGATTCAGCGAGGCGGCCATCTCCCTGAGCGCGCTGCCCATCAGGGCCAGGCGAGTCCTGAGTCCGGTACGTCCATTCACGAATGCGCCCTTTGCTGGTTGCCTTGCAGCCGTCTGTGCCCCGACAATGAGGGCCTGCACAGCATAAACAGCCGCCCGGCGTTCGCCAAGGCCGCAGGGGACGTCACCTGCGAAGCTCTCTCAGTGTTGGTGCGCCGTTCAAGGAGCCTGATTTGATGCACGAAAAGACCATCCTGGTGGTTGAAGACAACCCCGACCACCTTGAGCTTACGCTGCTCACGCTGGAAAGCAACCGGATCGCCAACAGGATTGTCGTTGCCCGCGATGGCGTCCAGGCGCTTGACTACCTGTTTGGCACAGGCGCCCATGCCGGCCGGGATACCACCATCCAGCCCGAGGTCATCCTGCTGGACCTGAATCTGCCCAGGATTTCCGGAGGCGAGGTGCTGCAACGGGTGCGCTCCGACCCGCGCACGAGACTGGTGCCGGTCGTCATCCTGACCTCCTCCAGCGAGGAAGAGGACATCCTTGCCAGCTACAAGGACGGCGCCAACAGCTACGTGCGCAAACCGATCGACTTCCAGGAATTCACCGAGCGGCTCCAGAACCTGCAGATGTACTGGCTGATCGTCAACGCGCCGCCGCCCTGAAACCCAGCACGCCCGCCTGCTGCAGCGCGGCATGGCGGTTCAGCCCTGCGCGAGCGACGCGCCCGCAGCCTGGGTGAGCGCAGTATTGAGCGAGTCCAGCACGTCTGACGCAAGGTTCCAGCAATGCCAGTACAGCTGGACCGGCTGCATATGGCCAGGCGCCATGTTGACCAGCAGTCCCTGCTCCAGCAACCCGCGCGCCAGCAACTCGGGCACCACGCTCACGCCCCAGCCGGCCAGCACGGCGCGCACCTGGCCCTCGGAACTCGGCACGAACAGCTGTCGGAGCATGACCCGCTTGAGGCCAAAAGCGGTGGCTATGAATTCGCTTTGCATGTCGTCCTTGCGATTGAAGGCGATGAACGGCATGTCGCGGAAGTTGTACTGTGTGAGGCCCTCCGGCGCATGCTTGCGCGCGTAGTCCGGCGAGGCCACCGCCACATAGTTCATGGCCCCCAGGGGCACCACCTTGCAGCCGCGCAGCGCCTGCTTCAGCGTGGTGACGCAACCCAGCACCTGGCCCGAGCGCAGCCACTCCTGGGTGAAGTCCTGGTCGTCGGTGATGATCTCCATCGGCAGGCCCTGGATGGCCAGCTCATTGAGCGCGGGCAGCGCCCAGGTGGCGATGCTGTCGGCGTTGATGGCAATGGAGATTCGCTCTTCCTCCCGCGCGCCGCCCGTTGAACCGGGAGCCAGCTCTTTCATGTCGCGCTCCAGATCTGCCCGCAGCAGTCGCAGCTGCTTGGTGTGCTTGAGAAGCAACTGGCCCGCAGCCGTGGCCTTGAGCGGCCTGCTGCGCACGATCAGCACCGTGCCGACCTGCGACTCCAGTGCGCGAAGGCGCTGCGACACTGCGGACTGGGTGATCGACAGGCGCTGGGCGGCCCGCTCGAAGCCGCCTTCCTCGACGATGGCAGCCAGACACTCCAGTGCATCCGGATCGAATGTACTCATATAAGCATCCCTGATGTTTTCGCCAAGAGTTTAATTTCCCTTTTAATTGCGGGCAAGCCGCGCCACACTCCGCCACATGAAAACCATCGTCCTTGGCGCCGGCATCATCGGCATCAGCACCGCCTGGCACCTGCTGGAGCGCGGCCACGACGTGACCGTCGTTGACCGGCAGCCCGGCGCAGCGCTGGAGACCAGCTTTGCCAATGCGGCCCAGATCTCTGTGAGCTATTGCGAACCCTGGGCCAACCGCGATGCACCGGTCAAGATGCTCAAGTGGCTGCTGCGCAATGATGCACCGTTATTGTTCCGCCCCACACTGGACTGGCAGCAGTGGCGCTGGTGCCTGCAATTCCTGAGCCAGTGCAACGACCGGGCCTTCGAGCGCAACCTGCAGCAGCTGGTGGCCCTGGGGGCTTACAGCCACGCCGCGCTCAAGGAGGTGGTGCGCGCCACCGGCATCGAATATCACCGGCTTGAACGGGGTATTGCGCATTCCTACACGGACCAGAAGTCTTTCGACGCTGCGGGCGACGCCGCTGCGCTCATGCGCAAGTACGGTGTGTCGCGCCGCGTGGTCAGCCGTGACGGGCTGCTGGCGATCGAACCGGCCCTCCGGTCCTTTGCCCACCGCATCGTTGGCGGCACCTACACGGCCAGCGACGAGTCAGGCGACGCGCGCGTGTTCACGCAGGAACTGGCCCGGCGCTGCGAAGCACGCGGCGTGCGCTTTCTCTACGGCCATGACATCGAGCGGCTGGACAAGTCCGGTGGGGCGATCGGGTCCGTGGCGGTGCGCAGCCGGGCAACGGGCGTTCAATCCAGGCTCGCGGCAGATGCCTTCATCGTGGCTTGCGGCTCATTCACCGCGCCACTGCTTCGCACGGTCGGCGTAGACCTGCCCATCTACCCCGGCAAGGGTTACAGCGCGACGTTCCGCATCAAACGGCCCGAGGCTGCGCCCTGCGTGAGCACTATCGACGACGAGGTGAAATGCGCGATGAGCCGGCTGGGCGATGACCTGCGCGTGGCGGGCACCATAGAACTCTCCGGTTACGACGCCACGCTCAACACCACGCTCGCCAAAGCCCGCTGCGCCATGCTGGCCCGCCGCATCGAGGAAGTACTGCCAGGCGTGTGCGACACCCGCAGCGCCGAAGAAGGCGGCGAGCCGCGCTTCTGGACCGGCCTGCGCCCCGCTACACCAACCAACATCCCCTACATCGGCCGCACCCGCGTGGGCAAGCTCTGGGTCAATGCCGGCCACGGCACATTGGGCTGGACACATGGTGCGGGCTCTGGCAAGGCCATGGCCGCGCTTGTCAGCGGCCTTGCACCCGAAACCGGATTCGACTTCCTTGGTTTTGCGGACAGGCATGAACTTAGGGCCTACAGGCCCGCGTAGCTCCAAACGGAACCTGACGCAGCCATGACGTAAAGCACGTTGCATCAGGGCCTCCACCTACACGGCCAGCGCGAATTCGGCGTATTCTATGTTGCACCGCAGCAAATGCACTGCATGCACAGGATTCACATGCCCAATTCATTCACCGCCAGGCTGCTTCGCAACCCGCAGCTCAACCGCGTTGGCCAGCTCATGGACGCCACCCGGCAGATCCAGCGCACGCTGGCGGACCTGACGGCGAGGGCAGGCCATCCGCCTGCCACCCCATCGGCCACATCCCGCGACAACCAGGAGGCCCGTCAGGGCCTGGTGATCGACGCGGTACTGCGCGAGGTTCACCCATCCGGCTTTGATGCCGAGGCGGACCTGACGCCCGCCCCGCCACTTGCACCGCAGCGACCGCAGGCTTCGCCCCCGGACCCCGCGAGCTTCAGGTCCGAGGTGTTCGCATGCGCAGGCACGTCCTGGCCGTACCGACTCTATGTGCCGGCCGCAGCAGGCATCGGCGAGGCGCTACCGCTGGTGGTGTTGCTCCACGGCTGCACCCAGACGGCCACCGACTTCGCGCTGGGCACGGCCATGAACCAGCTGGCAGAGCAGAAGAAGTTTGTGGTGCTCTATCCGGAGCAGATCCAGCGCGCCAACAGGTCGCGCTGCTGGAACTGGTTTGAACCCGGGAACCAGAAGCGCGGCAGTGGCGAGCCGGCCATGATCGCGGCACTGGCCCAGCAGGTCATGGCCGGCCGTAACATCGATGCAAGCCGCGTCTACATCACGGGCCTGTCGGCCGGCGGCGCCATGGCGGCTGTCGTGGCCGGGCTATACCCTGACATTTTTGCGGCAGTGGGCGTCCATTCGGGCCTGCCGTGTGGCGCGGCGCATGACATACCGTCGGCATTCAGCGTCATGCGCTCGGGCAATCCGCCCAAGGCCCCGCGTGCGGCCCTGACCGGCGGCAGCCTGCCCACCATCGTGTTCCACGGAACGGCCGACAAGACGGTGCACCCCGACAACGGTGAGCACATCGTCAACGCGGCAGTCAAAGCGGCGGAGGCCGCCGGCAGGCCACTGGCCAGGAGCGAAACCAGCCTGGAAGGCGGCGGCGCGCGCACCGCACGGCGCACACGCTTTCTGGCGGAAGACGGCACGGCCTGGGTCGAGCACTGGGAGGTGGCGTCCGGCCCGCACGGCTGGTCCGGCGGTGACACCGCCGGCTCCTACACCGACCCGACCGGGCCTTCGGCCTCGGCGGCGATGCTGGAGTTCTTCCTGCAGCACCGCCGGCACGCGGCGTGATCGGTTCCTGAAGGCCGCCTGCGTCTGCGGCCGGGCGGGGCACGCACAGCAGCCAGGGCGAAGACCCCTTATGCTGCTGGCCTGACACTGGAGATCCCTGCATGAATTCCCCTGCCACCGGCCGCCGCTTCCTGTTCCTGACCACTTCCGTGCGCGAGCCGGGCCATGTGGGCAATACCGAGTGGCTGGCCCGCCAGGCTGCAGCCGCGCTGCCGCCCGGCACCGCGCAGGCCTGGCACCACCTGCCCGCCATGGACATCCCGCCTTTCATCGACGTTCGCCACACACGCGGCAGCTACGACGTGCCTGTGGGCGATCTCAAGACCCTGTTCGACGCAATGCGCGATGCAACGGACATCGTGCTCGTGAGCCCCGTTTACTGGTTCAGCTTTCCCGCGCCGCTCAAGGGCTTCATGGACCACTGGAGCGCGTGGATCCGCATTCCGGCCGTGCCGTTCAAGGAAGAGATGTCGCGCAAGACCCTGTGGCTCATCACCACCAACGGCGACAGGGCCAAGGCCCAGCCCATGATCGAGTCAACGAAGCTCTCGGCCCAGTTCTTCAGCATGGCCTGGGGCGGCGCACTCTGGGGCAAGGGCGGGCCGCCCGACGCGGTCAAGGGCGATGCCGACGCTGTGACCGGGAGCGCGGTGTTTTTCGTGTAGAACCGCGACGCCCACCCCTTCCCGTGGGAGCCGCAGCTCCAAGCCTCACCTGCAGAATCGGACGGCTTGAAAAGCCATTGCCTCTGGCAATCGGCACCGTGCACAGCGCTTCGGGGGGCGCCCTTCTCACCAACTATTGCGCAGCTCCCGCAATTTGGTGAAGACTGTCTTCGCGTCGGGGTTGTCCGGCAGATCTGGGAAACTCTCGCGCAGCTTCGCGATCACGCCCGGGCTGGACAGGCGGAAGAAGGTGTTGATGTCTTTTTCCTGCGCGAGCGTGGTCACCGCCGTTTTCACCGGGTCGGCGCCCTCCACGGTGGGCAGCAGCTTTTGCGCGGCCTCATTGCCGGGCTCGCGTGACAGGGTGAACCTCAGGTTGTTCTCGATGTAGTCATGCCCCGGGTACACGCGTGTGTTGCCCGGCAGAGCGGCAAGCTGCTCCATGAACGTGGCGTACAGCGCATTCACACGCCAGAGAACAGCGCGGGCTCGTCGGTGTGGGAGCGCAGGCAGATATGGCAGAGGGTGTGCCCCGGCGTGTCCAGGCACTCCAGCTCGATGTGGCGGCCGACCTTGATCACGTCGCCGGCCTTCACGCCCCGGTCCATGCCGGCGATCTTGCCGGCCGCCTTGTGGTGCGCAATCACCCTGGCGCCCGTGGCCGCCACAACCGCTTCATTGCCGCCCGTGTGGTCATGGTGCTCATGCGTGTTGAGGATCTGCGTGATCTGCCAGCCCTTGACCTTCGCGGTATTCAGGCACTTCTCGTGGTCCAGCGGGTCAATCGCCAGGGCCTCGCCGGTGTCCGGGCAGGCGATCAGGTAGTTGTAGTTGCGGTAGGCATTGCCCGTCCAGATGCGTTCGACGATCATTTCCTGCTGTCCTGGTTCGGGCGCTGAGGCCCCGGTGCTGATGGGATACCCAGTCTAGTGGCAAACGCCGGGCATTGCAGGAGCCTGTGCTTCAACCGCACATCACGAAACCGCAGCGGCGTCCTGCCTTTCCACCGCGTTCAGGGTGAAGAAGAAGGTTGCGCCCTGGCCAGGCACCGACTCGGCCCAGACTGCACCCCCGTGGCGTGTAACGATGCGCCTCACCGTGGCAAGACCGATCCCCGTCCCGGAGAACTCCTCGTCGCGATGCAGCCGCTGGAAGGTGCCGAACAGCTTGTTCGCATATTGCATGTCAAATCCCGCGCCGTTGTCGCGCACAAAGTGGACCGGCGCTTTGGCCTGTGCCAGGATCCGTCCCACCACGATGGTGGACTCCGCCTGCCGGCTGCTGAACTTCCAGGCGTTGCCCATCAGGTTTTGCAGCAGTGCCCTCAGCATGCGGGCATCGCCATACACATCCATTCCCGGCTCGATGACGATTCGCGCCACCCGCCGCGGGTCCTCGCGGCGCAGGCCTTCCGCGATCTCCTCGCACATCGCGCTCAGGTCCACGCTGCCCATCTTCAGGTTCTGGCGCGAGACCTGGGCCAGCGCAAGCAGGCCCTCGATCAGCTGGCCCATGTGGGTCGCCGCCGCCTGGATGCGCGAGAGGTAATGGTCCGCCTTGCGGCCCTCGTTGGTTTTCAGGTCCTTCTCAAGCATCCGGCTGAAGCCGTCGATCGTATTGAGCGGTGAACGAAGGTCATGCGACACCGAATAGGAGAAGGTTTCAAGCTCCTTGTTCGACAGGCGCAGTGCGGTCTCGATATGCTTGATCTCGGTGATGTCGGCATCCAGCCCGACCCAGCAGGTGATGCTGCCGGCGTCGTCATACACCGGTGACGCGCGGTAGGCCAACGTATGGATCGTCCCGTCCTTCGCGCGCACACGGCGCATGCCGCTGAAAACCGAATGGTCCGCGGTGCAGACTTTCCATTTGGCCCACATCTCTGCGACATCCTCGGGGTCGACGGTTTCGGTCCATTCATGGCCCAGCCACTTCGGGTGGGCGCCGCCCACCAGGTCATACCAATAGCGGTTCAGATAGGTGACGGCGCCCTTGCTGTTGACGATCCACATCACCTGCGGCGCCTGGTCTGCCACGGCACGGAACACGGCCTCCTGACGTGCAATCTCACGTGAGCGCTCGGCGACCTTGCGCTCGAGATCGCGGTTCAGCTCGACAACGGCCCGCTCCGCCAGCTTGCGCTGGATCAGGCCCCCCAGGAACTCGGTCAGCAACTGGAGCACCCGCGCATCGGCATCGGTAAAACCACCAGGCTGGGGGCTCAGTACCACGAGTCCGCCAATGGCAGAACCATCCACGCGGATCGCGCTGGCCATCAGCGAACGCACCCCGTACCGGCGGCACCAGCCAGAATCGATCCGGTCGTCAGACTCGACGTCGTCGCACCGCACTGCGCGCCCGTGGGGAATGGCCTCGCGCGACAGCAGGCCGATCGGCCTGCGTTCGCCCCTGGGCCGCCGGGCGGTACCTGCACTGCTGCGCAAAACGTAGTCATCGCCGTCAATCAACTCGGCGCCGGGGGCTCCGGTCAGCCGCTGCGCGAGCCCGGCGACGCGGTCTGTCAGCTCATCAGGCGTGATGTCGGCTTCCGCCAGCTCGATCTGGATGTCGACCAGCCTTGCCAGCCGGTCGGCGTTGTCCTTGATCTCCTGCTGGGCCAGGAGGCGTGAGGTTTCGCGCTCCTCCATGGCCTGTGCCATGTCGTTCAGGCCCGCAGCAATCCATGAAAACTCTGCGCCGCGCGCCTCCGGAAGGTGCAGCCGCGTGTCGAGCTTTCCAGAGCGCAACCGGGCGGTCGCCTCCAGAATCGCGCGCGCGGGGCGCACGACCTGCTGGCCCGCATACAGCCAGGCGAGCCAGATACCCAGCAGGCTGAACAGTGCCAGGAGCGAGAGCTGGCGAATGAGCCGCTGCCGGCCGGCGGCCACAATCCCTTGCCGGTCCACATTCGTGACAACGAATACGCTCGCGCCGCCTCCATCGCCGGGCCACGACGCCGGCGCAAAGGCATAGATGCGTTCAACGCCGTCGGCGTCAACCACCTCCTGAAGTCCCGCTCCGCCTGCGGGCACCCGCCCGGCCATCTCACGCACCTGGAACGCCGTGCCGATGGCGAACCGGGCATCGGTTGACGCCAGCACGCGCGCGTTGCGGTCCAGCAAGGTGAGCCGGTCTCCGGGGTGGAGCGCCAGAGCCCCCAACGAGCGTTGCAGGGAGTCCAGGCGTATGGCGGCAAACGCCACACCGGTCACCGTTCCGCCCTCACCGGTCACGGGGTAGCCAAAGCCGAGCACCGGCGTTCCGGTCTGCACCCCGTGCATGAATTCGCCGACAGCAAAGCCGGCATGCCGGACAGCATCCTGGAAATAGCTGATCTTGCTGGTGTCCACCTGAGTGCTGTTGCGCAGACGCATGGTGCAGCGCAAGCTGCCACCCATGTCGATGACACCAAAATTGGTGTACGCGGCTGCCGCACCCCGCAAGCCTTCGAGGAACCTCTGGCAATGCTCCGGGTTGCCACTGCGCACATCGCCGGCGCTTGCAATGGCAACCAGCACCTGGCGCACCGAGTCGATCTCGCGTACCTGCCGGGTTGCCTCTGCAAGAGCTGCAGACTGCAGGCTGGCCCGGGCGTGCTCGAGATCGTGCTCTTCGTCCTCGACAGCCCGCCAGACGGACAGGCCGAACAGCGGCACGACCGCCAGCACCACCAGCAGCAGCAGGTGCGCGCGCAGGCTGGACTGGTGCTTCATGCAGGAATGCTCCAGTGTTGGGGGGGGTTCCGCGCGTGCTTCGCGAACTCCCGGTGAACCTTGTGGCCGTTTGTAGACCCCGCGCAAGGTCTTGTCAATCAGCCATTTCCTTGCCGGGCCGGTCGCCCGGGCCGCGCGCCTCAGGTCACATCGTTCATCAGGGCCCACATGCGCGCGGGCGCAAGCGGCATTTCAAGTTGCGGCGCCTTGTGCGCCATCCCGTTACGGGCCAGCGCGTCGGCCACCGCATTGACCAGCACTGGAGTGGCGCCGATGGTGCCAAGCTCGCCCACACCCTTCACACCCAGCGGGTTGTTCAGGCAGGGAGTCGAGGTGTCCATCTCGGTCCTGAACATCATGCCCACGATGTCGGCGCGCGGCGCGGTGTAGTCCATCAGGCTGCCGGTGAGCGGCTGGCCGGTTTCACGGTCGTACACCACCTGCTCCTGCAGCGCCTGGCCCAGGCCCTGCACGGCGCCGCCGTCGAGCTGGCCGCGCACGATCATCGGGTTGACCACGCGGCCCACATCGTTGACCGATGAATAGGCCACGACGTCGATATGGCCCGTCGCCCTGTCGATCTCCACCTCGCAGACATGGCAGCCGTTGGGCCAGGTCGGCCCGGCCACTGCGTTGGTGGAGTCCACAAAGATGCGCTGCTCCGGCTGCCTGGCGGCCAGCTCGAACAGGCTGATGCGCATGTCGGTGCCGGCGACGGTGAAGGTGCCCTTGTCGTACTGCACGTCCTCAGCGGCAGCCTCGAACTCCTTCGCCGCCAGTTCCTTCGCTTTGGCAATCGTGCGGTCCGAGCCGACGCGCACCGCCGACCCCCCGGTGAACAGCGAACGCGAGCCTGCGCTGCCAAAACCATCGCCGCGATCGGTGTCGCCCATGACGATGCGCACCTGTTCAATGCCCACGCCGAACGCATCCACCACCAGCTGCGCCAGCGTGGTCGCAATACCCTGGCCCATGGCGTTGACGGCGGTGAAGACTTCGATGACGCCGTCAGGCGTGACAGACACGGTGACGCGCTCCTCCAGCGCGTTGCCGCCGGTCCATTCAAGAAAGGTCGCGATGCCCAGTCCGCGCATCCTGCCCCTGCCTGCCGACACTGCCGCGCGCGCCTCGAAGCCATTCCAGTCCGCCAGCTCCAGCCCCTGGTTCATGACATGCTCGAACTTGCCGGTGTCGTACGTCTGCCCCATCTGGTTTTTGTAGGGCATCTGCTCGGGCTTGATGAAGTTGCGCCGGCGCAGCGTGATGCGGTCGATGCCGGTCTGGCGCGCGGCCTCGTCCATCAGCCGCTCCATGATGAAGATGGCCTCGGGCCGGCCCGCGCCACGGTAGGCGCCAGTCGGTGCGGTGTTGGTCAGCACCGCCTTGAAATTGAAGTCGATGATGGTGATGTCGTACACACTGGTCTGCACCCAGGGGCCGATCAGCAGCTGGATGGCCACGCCGGTGCCGGTGGCGTAGGCGCCGACGTTGGCCAGCGAAGCCAGGCGCAGCGCAAGGATTTTCCCCGTCCCGTCCAGCGCCAGCTCGGCATGGCTCTGCACATCGCGCCCGTGGGCGGAAGCCACGAAATCCTCACCACGCTCGGCCACCCACTTGACCGGCTTTTGCAGCGTGTGGGCGCAGAAGGCCACCGCGATGTCTTCAGGGTACGCGCCCGTCTTCATGCCAAAGCCGCCGCCGACGTCGCCCACGACAACGCGCGCGTCCGCCTTCTTCAGGCCCAGCGCATCGGTGACCGAGTTGCGCACACCCGAGGGCATCTGCGTGCTCATGCGGATGGTGAGGCGCCCGGCGTCGATGTATGCCAGCACGACACGCGGCTCCACGGTGAGTGCAACCACGCGCTGGTTGGTGATGTCCAGCTTGACGATGTGCCTGGCAGCAGCAAACGCCGCAGCCGCCTTTTCAGCACTGCCATAGCGCGACTCGGCGGCAATGTTGCCGGGCGCATCATCGAGCACCAGCGGCGAGCCTGCGGCAACGGCCTGTTGAAGGTCCACCACCATGGGCAGCTCGTCATAGTCCACCTGCACGGCCTCGGCAGCGTCGCGCGCCTGCTGCAACGTGGCGGCCACCACCACGGCCACCGGCTCGCCGACAAAGCGCACCCGCCCATGCGCCAGCACATGCCGCACCGGTGAGGCGCCAGGCGCACCGCCCGCACGCGGGAATGTGCTCACGGGCATGGGCTTGACGCCTGCGGCCACAAGGTCAGCGCCTGTATACACCGCTGCGACACCCGGCATGGCCCTGGCGGCCGACGTGTCGGTGGAGGTGATCCGCGCGTGAGGATAGGGCGAACGAACGAAGCAAAGATGCAGCTGGCCCGGCAGGCTCACGTCGCCCGCGTATTGGCCCAGCCCCCTGAGCAGGCCGTCGTCTTCAAGCCGGCGCACAGCCTGGCCGCTGCCAAAACGGGTGGTGATGTCGGGGGTTGCTGTGTCTGTGCTCACGGTGTCTGCGCCTTGACCTGAATGTGATTGCCAATGGATGTCGTTTCAAATGCAGCAGGCACTATAGGCTTTATCAGCCGGCCGTGCAGGCGTGCGGCGGCGGCAAAGCCTCACGCGTCAAGGCACGCGAGGCGACCGGTCCACCATGCGGTCGCTCATCCAGCGCAGCAGGTCCAGCCACATCTGGCGCGTTTCGGCGTCCAGCGGCGTGCGCATGGAGTTGGGCAGTTCGATGGTCACCACCGGCACGCCCTTGTGCACGCCACCGTAGTTGCCGAGCGAGCCGGGGAAGATGCCGACCTGGTCCAGGTACAGCCGGCCGAGCTTGGACGGCGGCACCGAGGGACCGTCGAAGTCGAGCACGCCGTAGGGCGCATGGATGCTGACGATCAGGTGGGGCTTGAAGCTCTGCATTTCGTCATGCAGGTATTTTGTTTCCGGCTCGGACAGCGGTTTCAGGCCGGGGTAGCGGCGTGGGTCCTTGCGGGTGCGCTTTTCCCAGTAGGACCGGGCGTCGCGCTCCCATTGCGGTGTGGGAAAGTTGCGGTTCAGGTCCACCCCGTTGGCGTTGACGCGGCGCGGCGGCTTGTTCAAAAGGCCATCGGGGTTGAGAGCGGGCACAAAGCGCCAGTGCACCGGCGGCGTCATCTGCGCCGGGTCCTGGGATGCAAGGCGGATCCAGTGCAGCGCCACCGATGAAGACGAAAGTTCGTCGCCATGGATGCCGCCGATGACCAGCACGCGCAGCTTCGCGCCTTCGGGCTGGATGTCGCGCTTGAACAGTTCGCGGCCCTTGACCGACTTGACCCCCACCGGCTCCAGCCCGGCCGCAGCGCACAGTGCCGCGCTCACATTGGGCAGCCTGCCCACGAGTTCGTCACAGGGCTTGGCGGCCTG
>CAZFKW010000026.1:0-18856 GCA_964519795.1 uncultured Ramlibacter sp.
CTTCCGATCTACCAATGATATGTATTCATTGTATTGGCCAGCATCAGCGCGAGGGATTTCAGTGTGCTCCTCCGCTGGAAACACGGTTGCCGGCGCCGGGGAAATTCAGGGGCTGGCGACGCCGGAGGTTGAGTCGGTCGTGGCAGGCCCGCCCTGCGAAGGCGCAGGCTGTGTGACCAGCGGTTGCGTTGCGGGCTGCTGCCTGGGCCTGCCTTGCGGGTCGTAGAGCACGGTGCCCGTCCCCACGCCAACACCGACGGAGGCGCGACCCACCGGAATGCCCACGCCGACTCCGGCGCCCGCACCTACCTGGCCGCGCTGGTTGACGCCCACGCCAACCCCGACCGGGCCGGCACCTGCGCCCACGCCCGCAGTGACACCGCCGCTGCCGATACCCACGCCCACCGACACGCCGGGCAAAACCGGGATGCCGATGCCGATGCCGGCGGCGCAACCGGACAGGGCCGCCACTGCAAGCACTGCAGCCGCCATGGAAGAAAGGCGTGGTGAACGGGAATGGATCATCAGAAAGATTCTAGGCAGATGCGCCCGGCAAAGCCATGCCCCGCTGCCGCAGCCTTGCAGGCGCAAGGGCTTCCTGCCACTGCCTCCCGCTACGCAGCTTTACAGCCGGTCAGGCGCGCGCCCTGGGGATGGAGTAGGTACCGACAGCGTGGGCCACCGGGTCGGGGCTGCCCTCGGAATACATCGTCACTTCACCCACCGCCAGCGTCTTGCCCGTCTTAATCAGCTTGCACACGCCGATGATGGCGGCGCTGGCCGAGGGCTTGCGCAGGAAGTTGATATTGATGTTGGTGGTGACCGCCATCGGCACGATGCCGATCTCGCCGAAGATGGCGACGTACAGCGCCACGTCGGCCACGAACATGAGCACCGGGCCGGACACCGTGCCGCCGGGCCGCAGCTCGGCCTCGGTGATGTTGTGGCGGATCACGGACGTGCCCTTGCCCACCTCATCCACCGTGCACTTGGCCTGCGGGAAGTGGGTGACGAGGAACTCGGTGACTTCTGCCTTGGAAGGGGTCATGGGCGGCTGTCTCGCAGGTGAACTGTTGTCGACAGATTATCGGGGAATGCGGACTACAGCCTCGCGATGGACCGCGCCAGATTGGACCGCGCCTGAGCCTCATATTCATCAAACCGGCCCTGGTTCGCACCGAGAATCGACAGGTCCACATCGACCGGCAACTGCTCATCGGCTGTACGGGGCGCCACGTCGTGGCGCGTCGCCATGACGCGTGGAGTACAGCGGTGGGGCTTTTCTTGCCGGCAGGATTGAACAGGCTTGACGCTCACCCAAAAAACGCTTTCCCCAGCAACGCCAGCGACACAAACGCCACGAAGAAAACCATCGCACCGTCACTTCCTTTTTCTGACAGAAGCCCTAATCCGGAATACAGCATTGCCCGGTTGTATTTGCGGACGTCGGTTGCAGTCAACTTCCTGGCCCGCAACTCCAGCAGAAAGGCGGGCTCGTCAAGCTTGGCCTTCCAGAAGGCCAGACGCGTCGCATCCACAACAAGGATCAAACCGAGAATTCCGAGCAAAGACAGAATCGTTGTCGCCATCAGGCCGTACCTCAAACCGGAAGCCAGCGCCACCAGAACGGCTTGCGGACTTCCCTGGCGCAGCGGTCGCTGAGCATCTGGACAAACTCCGCCCGTCCATATCTGCGCGCTGCCTGCAGCGGAGTAAGCCCGTCGAACTCCGAGAGCAGATTTGCGTCGGCGCCATGGGCCAGCAGGTAGCGGGCCACTTCGTCATGCCCGTGGATCAGGCTGGCGACCAGCGGCGTGCACATGATCTCGGGGTGCTGGTAGTTGGGGTCAACGCCTGCGCTGACGTGGTACTGCACCAGGGGCAGGTTGCCGGTGAGTGCCGCCTGGTACAGGTCTTTCCAGTCTCCGGCCGACATCGCTCTCCTCTTTGCGGTTGGGATTTGCAGCATAGCACCAGCATTCAAAACGCGATGCCGGGATTGGCGCAGAAACAGGAAGGTCCGGAACCATTTTGCAGTTCACCAGTGCGGGCGTTTTAATCTCGCCATGGATGCGAACATGCTGGCCAACGCCTCTGCCGCTGGCGACAAAGGCACGTTGTGCCTGCTAATCAGTGTTACTTGATATTCGGGCAAGCTTTCCTTCAACGGAAGGATGCAAAAATCCGCAGGCACCAACGTGCTTCGCAGCAAAACCTCCGGTAAAGGAACCAGTAAGTCCGTCCTTTGTACGATGGCCAGCGCATCCATGGCTGATTCGCAGGTGATCGCAACCCTTGGTTCATCCAGTCCAAGACTTGCGAATAGTTCGCGGACACTACTACCCGTCCGGGCACGCGTATCTCCGCCTAACTGGCCGCTTGTCGGTGGGAAGCTTGATCTGACTGAAGGTGGAATCCGTGTTCCCTGGATAGCCCACTGGCCCGCAGCGATCAAGCCCGGACGTGAGTCAACACAACATTGCCTGACCATGGACTGGTCGGCAACCGTGCTGGATGCGGTCGGAGTGTATCCGGAGGCGGGCGATGCCTCAGGTGCCATTGACGGCGTTTCGCTCCTGCGAGTCCTGACCCAGGGCACAGAGTCATTCGACCGCCCCATGTACTGGCGGATGAAATACCGTGGACAGCGGGCCATGAGGCTCGGCAGATGGAAATATCTCCGGGTCGATGAGGTCGACTACCTGTTCGATCTTTCGCAGGATGAGCGTGAGCGCGCCAATCAGGCAGAGATTCAGCCAGAGCGCATGCAGTCCATGCGCAAAGCCTGGGAAGCGTGGAACGAGACGATGCCAGGAATTCCTGCGGATGCGACAGTGCTCCCGGGATACTCAACGCGCGACATGCCGGCGCGATAGACCATTAACAACTTTTGCACTTCACGAGGCTCCCATGAACCAAATTTCCCGTCGTCGCTGGACTATTGCTGGCGCCATGCTTCTTGCGTGCGTCTTTCAAGCCGCTGCACAGGATGCGTACCCAAACAAGCCCGTCCGGATTATCGTGCCCTACCCGGCGGGTGGTACGCCTGATCTCATCGCCCGCGCCGTGGCTGACAAGGTTGCAGCATCGTGGGGCCAGCCATTCGTCATCGAAGCGCGACCTGGCGCGAGCGGAAACATTGCGGCCATGGCCGTCAAGGCAGCCCCGGCCGACGGATACACGCTGATGGTGGCGGCCCCCTTCCTGTCCATCAATCCGCTCCTTGATCCGAACACCAAGTTCAGCACACGCGACTTTGCGCCTGTCGTCGTTCTTGCTGCATCGCCGAACCTGCTGGTCGTTCCGCCAAATCTGCCGGCAGCAAACTTGCGCGAATTTGTCTCATATGCGCGCCAGCGGCCAGGGAAGCTGAACACGGCCAACCATGGAACAGGAACTTCGAACCACATGGGCACCGAGCTTTTCCTGGCTTCGACCGGCGTTGATATGGCCATGGTCGGGTACAAGGGACAAATCCAGTCAGTGCCTGACCTGTTGAGCGGGCAAATTGATTTCATGTTCCTTGCTGCCGGCCAGGCAGCACCTTTCATCAAGTCGGGCAAGATGAAGGCGTTGGCCGTAAGCGCTGAAAAGCGATTGACCGGGCTACCTGAAGTTCCAACCGTTGCTGAAGCAGGTGTTCCCGACGCGGTGGCGTTGCCCTGGTTCGGCCTTGTCGCGCCAGCGGGGACGCCATCGGCTGCGATTGCCCGACTCAATGCCGAGTTCTCGCGTGCCCTCGGAGAACGCGATGTTGTTGAGCGTCTTGGAGGGATGTATGCAAATCCCATCGGGGGAAGTCCTGCAGATTTCCAGAAGTTACTGAACTCCGAGAATGACAAATGGGGCAAGATCATCCGCCAGCGGAACATCAAGGCCGAGTGATGCCACACGTGGCGGATGCCCTGCCCCCCAGATCGGGCGCATTCTCGACATTTGATGTTCGCGCGCTCACGCCCGTCCCCTGGAAAAATGGCGGTGGAACTACCCGCGAAGTGGTAAGTTGGCCAGATGCGGGAGACTTTGACTGGCGCGCCAGCGTTGCAACCATTGATTCGAGCGGGCCGTTCTCATCTTTTCCTGGCATAGATCGCACCATCATGCTGCTTGAGGGCGATGGCGTCAGCCTGCAGATCGGGGAAAAGGGCGAACACCGGCTCGATCAGCCGCTGTCGCCCTTCAAATTCCCGGGCGATACGACGATCCAAGCCAAGTTGCTGGGAGGCCCCTCGATCGACTTTAACCTGATGATCCGGCGCGGCCGGTTGCGTGGCGGAGTGCGAATCCTCACCGCCGGGGATCGGATTGAGCCCTCACAACATGGCTTGTTGATGTCGCTGGCAGGCACCTGGAAGCTGCGCGTCGGTTCGCTCGAAACGCACTGTCCCGTACATCAGGGCCTGTGGTGGACCAACATATACCAGTGCGCGCAGACCGTGGCCGAAACGCTGGATGAAGAGGCAGGCGCGATCCTGCTCGCTATCGGCCTTGATCCTCTCTGACTGCCATGAACATTTCCTGCTTTGATGCGCCTTCGGCGGATGGCCTCTGGTCCCACTTGCGCATCGGCGGCGACGCGCCTCTGGAAGACGCCGCGCTGCTGGTGCGGGACGGCCGGATCGCCTGGATTGGCTCTGCGGCTGAGGCCCCCACAAATCGCGGTCCGTGCCATGACGGCGGTGGCGCACTCGTGACCCCCGGCTTGATTGACTGCCACACTCACCTGGTCTATGGGGGCCAGCGGGCCAATGAATTCGCGATGCGCCTGGCTGGCGCGAGCTATGAAGACGTGGCGCGTGCCGGTGGCGGCATCGTTTCCAGCGTATGCGCCACGCGGGAAGCGAGCGAGGATGAGCTCTTCGAGGCCGCGTCCTCGCGACTCGCGAGCCTGCTGGCTGAGGGCGTATGCGCGATCGAAATCAAGTCCGGCTACGGCCTCACGCTCGAACACGAGCGAAAGCAGCTGCGCGTGGCACGCCGTCTGGGCGAAGCCCACGGCGTTACCGTGCGCACCACCTTTCTGGGCGCGCATGCGATACCGCCCGAATACGCCGGTCGCAGCGCCGACTACATCGACCTCGTCTGCCGTGAAATGCTGCCGTCCCTGGCGGCCGAGGGCCTGGTTGATGCGGTCGATGTGTTCTGCGAGCGCATCGCCTTCTCATTGCATGAGACCGAACAGGTCTTCAGGACAGCGCAGGATCTGCGCCTCCCGGTGAAACTGCATGCGGAGCAGCTGTCCGACATGGGCGGGGCCGCGCTGGCCGCACGTTACAGCGCCCTTTCTTGTGACCACATCGAACATCTGTCGCAAACCGGCATTGACGCGATGAAGCAGGCCGGCACCGTCGCTGTACTGCTGCCTGGCGCCTACTACACGCTGCGCGACACGCACCTCCCGCCGATCGAAGCGCTGCGGGCAGCGGGCGTGCCGATGGCCATCTCGACCGACCACAACCCCGGGACCTCACCCGTACTGTCGCTGCTGCTCATGATCAACATGGCCTGCACTTTATTCCGCCTCACAGTACCCGAAGCGATCGCCGGCGTCACCACGCATGCCGCGCGCGCCCTCGGCTTGCAGGACACCCATGGCCAGTTGGCAGTCGGCCGCGCGGCCGACTTCGTGCTCTGGAACGTCTCGCAGGAAGCCGAGCTGGCCTACTGGTTCGGCCACTGTCCCGCACGCGCAGTCGTACGCCAGGGCCGTATTGTGGCAGGAGCAAATGCGTGAGCGCGGGCCAATTCTTTGCCGAACACGCGCTGCTACCCGGCGGCTGGGCGCGCGACGTGCTGCTGCAATGGGACGCGCGCGGCGTCCTCGGCGCTGTCGCACCCGGAAGCGCCGCGCCGGCGGGCGTGGCGCGAGCCACCGGCCCGCTGATCCCGGGAGTGCCCAATCTGCATTCGCATGCTTTCCAGCGGGCATTTGCGGGCCTGACCGAATACCGCACGCAGGCCGATGACAGCTTCTGGAGCTGGCGCGCGCTGATGTACCGCTTTGCGCAGCGCCTGGGCCCCGCCGAGATGGAGGCGATCGCCACCTGGCTCTTCGCCGAGATGCTGGCCGCCGGCTACACCCACGTTTGCGAGTTTCAGTACGTGCACCACGATACAGGCGGCACCCGCTACGCTGACGATGCGGAATTGAGCCTGGCGCTGCTGCGCGCAGCGGAAGCAACGGGAATCGGTCTGACGCTTTTGCCCGTGCTCTATCAGACCAGCGGCTTCGCGGGCCAGCCTCCCACTGCAAGTCAACGCCGCTTCATCCGCACGACCGACGACATGCTTCGCCTTCTGTCGCGCCTCTCGCCCTTGTGCGCGGCGCAGGACGCACGCCTGGGTCTGGCACCGCATTCGCTGCGCGCGGTCCCGCCCGACGCACTGACCGCCGTCGTGGCGGGATTGCATGCCATGGACAGCACGGCACCGGTGCACATCCATATCGCCGAACAGACAAAGGAAGTCGAGGACTGCGTGGCCTGGAGCGGCCAACGTCCGGTCGCGTGGCTGCTGGACCATGTATCGGTCGACGCGCGCTGGTGCCTCGTGCATGCCACCCACATGGACATGGTTGAGATCACGCGTGCAGCCGCCACGGGCGCGGTTGCTGGCGTCTGTCCGACGACAGAAGCTAACCTGGGCGACGGACTGTTTGATTTCGACGCATGGCGGGCCGCCGGCGGCGCCTGGGGTATTGGCTCGGACAGCCACGCGACCGTCAATGCTGCCGAGGAACTTCTCCTGCTCGAGTACGGCCAACGCCTCGTCATGCGACGTCGCAATGTGGGCGCTACCGCAGATGTGCCGCACGTGGCGCGTGCACTCTTGCAAGCTAGCGTGCGCGGGGGCGCACAGGCTGCGGGCCGTGTCTTCGCAGGAGTGGCGCCGGGGGCACCAGCCGACTTCGTTGTGCTCGATGCGCAGCACCTCGCATTGCGCGGGCTGGAACCAGACGACATGTTGTCGGCTCACGTGTTCGCCAGCCATCGCACGTCCGCCATTGAGGCCGTGTGGACGCGTGGCGTCCAACGTGTCCAGGGCGGGCGACATACACTACACGCGCGTGCGACGGACGCCTTTATTGCAGCACGCACTCGCCTGCTGCGGGATTGACCACCATGGCCTTCATCACTGACAAGCCACCGTATCTGTATCGCGCCGGCACGGGGCCGCTGCTGATCTCAATGCCTCACGCAGGCACCTATGTGCCACCCGCGCTGGCGGCACGGCTCACAGAAGAAGCGCGCCAGGTACCAGACACAGACTGGCACCTAGAACGGCTCTACAGTTTCGCCGAAGCACTTGGCGCATCGGTGCTCGTGGCTACGCATTCGCGCTACGTGATCGACCTCAATCGCCCTCCCGACGGCGCAAGCCTCTACCCCGGCCAGAGCGTCACGGCCTTGTGCCCGCTCGACACCTTCGACGCCACGCCTGTCTATGCGCCAGGCGACGAGCCTCAGGACGGCGAGATCGCCGAGCGCCGTACTGCCATTTGGCAGCCCTACCATGACAAACTGGCCCAAGAGCTCGCGCGCCTCAAGGTACTGCACGGCGTGGCGGGACTGTGGGACGCGCATTCGATCCGCTCGGTGCTACCGCGCTTCTTCCCTGGCCGGCTGGCTGACCTCAACCTCGGCACGAACAATGGCAGCGCCTGCGACCCGCGCATGGCCGAGGCGGTGATGACCGCAGCCGCCGCGGCTACCGGATTCACCTCGGTGCTTGATGGTCGCTTCAAGGGCGGCTATATCACGCGCCACCACGGCCAGCCGTCACAAGGCGTGCACGCAATCCAGCTCGAGATGACGCAGGCCACCTACATGCAGGAGCAGCTACCCTTCCACTATTTGCCAGAGGTTGCCGCACGCATACAACCCCAACTCGAACGCATGGTCACGGCCATGCTGGACTTCCTCGAAAGTGCTTCAGAGCGGCGCAATATCGGCTGATCTGATCACACTGCTCCGCATAAGGGCAAAGTCAGCTGGTGTTGAAAGATTTGCCCGCTGATAACTGCGATGAAGGAACCGTTTTCGTTGGCGATTCTGGATGATTGCGCAGATGTCGCACACGCTTCCTGCAAAATGTACTCATCACCCATGCATGCCCCTGCCGATGAACAACCAGGATTTCCAGGCCGTCCTCGACGGCATCAACACCGCCATCCGCCCCCTGCTCGGCAAGGAAGGCAAGGTGGCCAGCTACATCCCCGCGCTGGCGCGGGTGCCTGCGCAGCAGTTCGGCATGGCGCTGCGCACCTGTGACGGGCATGAGGCTGCCAGCGGGGACTGCGCGGTGCCGTTTTCCATCCAGAGCATGTCCAAGCTGTTCTCGCTGACGCTGGCCATGAAGTACCTGGGCGAGCATTTGTGGGAGCGCATCGGGCGCGAGCCGTCGGGCAATCCGTTCAACTCGCTGGTGCAACTGGAGCATGAGCGTGGCATGCCGCGCAACCCGTTCATCAATGCCGGCGCCATTGCCGTGGCCGACAGGCTGGTGTCGCATTGCGCCGACGCAAAGGAAGACATCGTCGGGCTGGTTTCCAGCCTGTGCGGCGAGGCGGTGGCCATTGATGCGGAGGTGGCGCAGTCCGAGGCTGACACCGGCTTCCGCAATGCGGCCCTGGCCAATTTCATGAAGAGCTTCGGCTCGCTGGACAACGACGTGGCCACGGTGCTGGATGTGTACTTCAACCAGTGCGCCATCCGGATGAGCTGTGTGCAGGTGGCGCGCGCCGCGGGCTTTTTGTGCCGGGACGGCGCGCATCCACACACGGGAGCGCATGTGGTCAGCGAGCGCCTCACGCGTCGCATCAATTCGCTGATGCTGACCTGCGGCACCTATGACGCAGCAGGCGAGTTTGCCTTCCGCATCGGCTTGCCGTGCAAGAGCGGCGTGGGAGGCGGGATTGTGGCGGTGGTGCCGGACCAGCTCACGCTGTGCGTGTGGTCGCCCGCACTGGACGCAACCGGCAACTCGCTTTTGGGGATGAAGGCTCTGGAAATGTTTGTGGCCCGGACGGGGCTCTCCGTGTTCTGAAGAGCCGTAAACGTCCAGAGACTGTCATTGCGGACCTGATCCGCAATCCATGCCCCGGCGGGGATCGCGTCAAGCCTTCGGCGGCAGCAGGCCTGCGGCGCGCAGCTTGTCCTTCTTGCTGGGTCGCCTGCCCTTGATGCCGCCATTGCCCGGCGCAGCAGGCGCTGCACCTGGAGCGGGTGATGGCGCCGGTGATGGCGCGGTCAGCTCAAAGCCGGGCACCTGCTCGCGTGGAATGCTCAGGCCCTGGCGCTTTTCTATGAGCCGGAAGTGCGCTTCCGTCTCAGGGCTCACGAAGCTGATGGCGACGCCGCTCTCGCCTGCCCGGCCGGTGCGGCCGATTCGGTGGATGTAGTCGTCGGCCGATCGCGGCAGGTCATAGTTGATGACGGCGGGCAGCTGGGCGATGTCGATGCCGCGCGCGGCCAGGTCGGTGGTGATGACAGCCTCCCAGCGACTGGCCTTGAACTCTTCGAGCACCTGGGTGCGCGCGCCCTGGCTCAGCTCACCATGGAATGACGTAACAAAAAGTCTGGAGCGATAGAGCTTTTCAGCCACCAGCTCCGCGGCGTATTTGGTGGCCACGAAGACCAGCACCCGCTCCCACTTGTTCTCTTTCATCAGATGGCGGAGCAGCTGGGTGCGACGGCCTGCATCCACCTCGATGGCGCGCTGCACGATGCCGGGCTCTGTAGCCGGTGTGGACTCCACTTCAATGCGCACCGGCTCGCGCAGCATGATGCCCGAGAGTTCCTGAACACCGGGCGGCATCGTCGCAGAGAAGAACAGGTTCTGCCTTTGCCGGGGCAGCAGCGCCAGGATGCGCGCCAGCTCATCGGCAAAGCCCAGGTCGAGCATGCGGTCGGCTTCGTCCAGCACGAGGGACGACACGGCCGAAAGCTTCACTGCGTTGTGGTCCACCAGGTCCAGCAGCCGGCCCGGCGTGGCCACCACCACGTCAGCCCCGCCGCGCAGCGCCATCATCTGCGGGTTGATGGACACGCCACCAAAGACCACCGATGTCTTCACAGGCTCCGGCAAATGCTGCGCCAGGCTGCGCACAGCCTCTCCGATCTGCGCGGCAAGCTCGCGCGTGGGCACGAGGATGAGCACGCGCACCTTGCGTGGCCCAGGCGTGCGATGAACGCGCGGCGTATCGCTCAGGCGCTGCAGCAACGGCAACACAAACGCCGCCGTCTTGCCCGAACCCGTCTGCGCCAGGCCCATGACGTCCAGCCCTTGCAGCACCGCAGGGATCGCCTGCTGCTGGATAGGTGTGGGCTCAGTGAAGCCGGCTTCGGCAATGGCGCGCGTGAGGGGAGCGCTGAGGCCCAGGGAGGTGAAAGGCATGGGGCAGTTTACGCTGCCGCCCCTTCCCTGGTCTGCACTGGCCTGGTCCGGATGCAGGCCGGGCGCGCTCAGGCGAGCAGCGCGTTCACCCGTTTCACATAGGCAGCCGGGTCGTCGGGCAGGCCACCCTCGGCGAGCAGGGCCTGATCAAACAGGATGTGCGCCAGGTCATGGAAGTTGACGGAGTCTTCCAGCTTCTGGACCAGCGGATGCTGTACGTTGACCTCCAGCACGGGCTTGGTGTCCGGCGCTTTCTGGCCGGCCTGCTTCAGCATGCGGGCCAACTGGTTGCTCATGCCACCGTCTTCCGCCACCAGGCAAGCCGGCGAGTCAACCAGACGCGTGGTCACGCGGACATCTGCAGCCTTGTCCTTCAGCGCTTCCTTGAGTTTGGCGATGAGGGGCTTTGCGGTTTCGGCCGCTTCTTCTGCGGCCTTCTTCTCGGTCTCGTCCTGCAGCTTGCCCAGATCGAACGCGCCCTTGGCCACGCTCTGCAATGGCGTGCCGTCGAACTCGTGCAGGAAGTTCAGCGCCCACTCGTCCACACGGTCGGTCATCAGCAGGACCTCAATGCCCTTCTTGCGGAACACCTCCAGCTGCGGGCTGTTCTTGGCAGCCGCGAGCGTGTCGGCGGTGATGTAGTAGATGGCGTCCTGGCCGTCCTTCATGCGCGACTTGTAGTCGGCAAAGGACACCGTCACGTCGTCTGAGGTGGTGGAAGAAAAGCGCAGCAGCCTGGCGATGCGGTCGCGGTTGGCCATGTCTTCGCCCAGGCCTTCCTTGAGCACGGCGCCGAACTCTGCATAGAACCTGGCGTAGTCGCCGGACTTGTCGGCAAACTCCGCCGAGGCAGCGGCGGCGGTTGGCGTGGCCTCCGCATTCTTGTCCACAACGTCCGTAACGCTTTCGGTCGGCTCGGGCGCCGGCACGGCGTCACCGGAGCTCACGTCGATCTTGCCTTCGCTGCTTTGCGGGCCGGTCTTCTGCTTCTTCGCCATGTCTTCAAGCATGGAAAGAACGCGCCTGGTCGATCCCTCACGGATGGCCTTGACGTCGCGGCTTTCCTGCAGCAACTCGCGGCTGACGTTGAGCGGCAGGTCGGCAGAGTCGATCACGCCCTTGACAAAGCGCAGGTACACCGGCATCAGCGCCTCGGCATCGTCCATGATGAAGACGCGCTTGACATAGAGCTTGACGCCCGCAGCCTTCTCGCGGTTCCACAGGTCCATGGGTGCATGGGACGGGATGAACAGCAACTGCGTGTACTCGGTGCCGCCCTCCACGCGGTTGTGGCTCCAGGCCAGCGGGGGCTGGTAGTCGTGGCTGATCTGCTTGTAGAACTCGGTGTACTGCTCTTCGGTCACGTCCTTCTTGGGGCGGCTCCAGAGGGCGCTGGCCTGGTTGACGGTTTCCCACTCGTCAGTGAGCACCATTTCCCCGCCCTTGTTGTCCTCGCCTTCCTTCCATTCTTCCTTGCGCATGAGGATGGGCAGGGAGATGTGGTCGGAATACTTGTTGATGACGGACTTGAGCTTCCAGGTGCCGAGGTAGTCGAGCGCGTCGTCGCGCAGGTGCAGGGTGACGCTGGTGCCGCGCTGCGGGCGGTCAATGGCTTCGACCTCGAAGTCACCGGCGCCGCCACTGACCCAGCGCACGCCTTCGGCTGCCGGCGCACCAGCGCGGCGCGATTCGACGCTGATCCTGTCTGCCACGATGAAGCCCGAATAGAAGCCAACGCCGAACTGGCCGATAAGCTGGGCATCTGCCTTCTGGTCGCCGCTCAGCTTGCTCATGAAGTCCCTGGTGCCGCTCTTGGCGATGGTGCCCAGGTTGTCGATGGCTTCCTGCTGCGTCAGGCCGATGCCGTTGTCGGCAATGGTCAGCGTCTTCGCATCCTTGTCAAAGCTCACGCGGACTTCAAGGTTGGGGGCATCTTCGTACAGGGCATTGTTGTTCAGGGCCTCAAAGCGCAGCTTGTCGCATGCGTCGGAGGCGTTGGAGATCAGCTCGCGCAGGAAAATCTCCTTGTTGGAGTACAGCGAGTGGGTGACCAGGTGCAGCAGTTGCGCGACTTCGGCCTGGAACGACAGGGTTTGCTTGCTCATGATGTCTCTTGGATGGAAATTGACAAATGGGATACGGCGACAGAAAGGAAAACGCCCCTGCACTTAGGGGCGTTTGGCCGGAATTTCAAGCCCGGATTATCGCGGCAATGCCGTGAATGCTTAGCAGGCTGGCTGCGCTGGCGGAATGGGGATGGATCATTGCACCGGCAATACGACGCAACGCTCAAGATTGAACCGGAGAAAGTCCTTGTCGAAGGTCACGAGCCGCAAGCCTGCTGCCCTGGCCTGTGCCGCCAGCCAGGCATCGGACCACATGTGTGCCGGGGTCGCGCGGGCGACGACCAGGGCTTCAAGCTCAAGTTCCGCGTCTGGAGGCTCCGGCAAAAGCCCGACCCCGGGCAAGGCCAGGTAGCTCCTGTAGAGCGCGAAAGCGTCAGGCAGCGTCATTGCGCCGGCTCCGACGGCCTTGGGTTGGCACATGAGCCGCACCAGGCCCAGCATGGTCGCCCTGCAGAACCAGAGCATCGGTGCATGACCCGCAGAGTCTGCATCTGACGCCTGCACCTCGGTCCAATACCGGAGGGCCGCTTCATGATGCGGGTGCTCCTTGAGTGCGAGGGCGAGCCAGACGTTGATGTCCGGCAGGTCGCCTCTGGCGCTGCCTGGCCGCAAGGGCCAGGGCAGGCCGGGGGCCTCGCGCGCCAACAAGGGCCGCAGCGGTTTCTGGCGATAGCGCCGGACCGGACCGGGGGCGTCTTCACTCATCCAGCAGTTCACTCAGGCGGGCATTGGTGAGTTCCGGGCCCGACAAGGCCATCGGCGAGCCAAGGCTGATGCTCGGAAACGGAACCGGCTCCTTTTTGGGCCTGGGCGCCTCGTCGGCGACCAGGCCGCGCTCCACAAGGGAAATGACAAGGTCCCGCAAGGTCGAGCCTTCAAGCGCAGCACGTGCTTTCAGGTGCCGGAAAAGCTCGTCTGGAAAATCAAGGCTGGTTCGCATTTCTGCATTTTTATGCAAAAGTGCGTTTCATGCAACAGTTCCGCTTGCCTGTTCAGAACTTTTCATGAGGCGCCAGATACCGCCACTGCCCCACCGGCAAGTTGCCAAGCATCACCCTGCCAATCCGGATGCGCTTCAAGCCAACCACCTTCAGGCCGACGAGTTCGCACATGCGGCGGATCTGGCGCTTCTTGCCTTCCGTCAGTACAAAGCGCAATTGTTCGGCGTTTTCCCACTCCACTCTGGCAGGCTTCAATGGCTGGTTATCCAGCGAGAGGCCGTGGCGCAGGCGGGCCAGCTCTGCCGCAGGGAAGCTGGCGCGGGTGTTGGCGGCAATCGGGCCGTAGCTCACGCGCACCAGGTATTCCTTTTCGATTTCCGACTGCTCACCAATCAACTGGCGCGCGACGCGCCCGTCCTGCGTGAGCACCAGCATGCCGACGGAGTCAATGTCCAGCCGGCCGGCCGGCGCCAGGCCGCGCAACTGTGAAGGATTGAAGAAGAAACGGGCGTTGTCGTCCCGCCAGCGGTTGTCAGGCTTGATGAGCACAACTGCCGGCTCGTGGCCGTCTTCAGCCTGGCCGCTCACAAAACCCATGGGCTTGTTCAGGATGATGGTGACCTGGGTGGCCTGTGCGCCCTGGGCCTTCTTGTCGATCTCGATGCGCACGTTGGGCAAGACTTTCATGCCCATCTCTGCAACCTCTCCGTTGACCTTGACCCAGCCCTTGCTGATCCAGTCGTCCGCCTCGCGGCGCGAGCACATGCCGAGTTCGGCCATGCGCTTGTTCAGTCGGGTGGGCTCCGGGGATGGTGCCCGGGAGAGTGTCCTGCTGGCCGCATTTGCGGCCGGGCCAGGCGGCGGTGTTGTGGGGGCGGTCATTGACTTCGAGTTTAAGCCCCGCTCCTGCCTACCACGCGTGTGCGCAGCCCGACCAGGTCAAGGACGCGCAGGCCGCCGTACTCGACCTGGATCATCCCCTGCGCCTGCAGCGAGGTCAGTGCCTCATTGACCCGTTGGCGGGACAGCCCCACCAGGTACGCCAGCTCCTGTTGAGTGATCCGCAGCACTTCACCCACACCGGGGTAGAGCACCGGGTTGAAAAGCGCGGCAAGGCTGCGGGCCACCCGCACGTCGGTGTCATTCATGCGGTCGATCTCACGCGCTGCAATGAACTGGCCCAGGCGCTCGTTGAGCTGGTTCATGACGAAACGGTTGAAGCCGATGGAGTGGTCCAGCAGCCAGTGGAAAGTGTCCACCGAGATGCCGGCCACCACGCTCTTGCGCAAGGCCTGGATGTTGTAGCGGTACGGCTCGCGTTTCAATGCCGTGCCTTCGCCAAACCAGCCACCCGGCGGTATGCCGGTGAAGGTCATGGTCTGGCCCTGGGCGTTCTCGCTGCTCATCTTGAGCAGGCCCTCGACCACGCCGAACCAGTAGGTCACGGGCCGGCTGACGCGGCACACATAGTCACCCGGCACGGCATCCACCCACTGAAGCTCGGCCACTGCAAGCTCGCGTTCGGCGGGCTCCAGCAAGGCAAGCCAGGGAATGCCGTCAAGTTCGCCCGGCAGCGAGGCCCTGCGCCGTTTGTGGAGGGGGAGTTCTTTTGACATGGGTCAAGTCAGGCATCAAATAAGGGAAAGTACCGAGGGGAGTCACCCCTAGATTGTCGTCGAAACGACAAAAAAACGTCAAACCTGCGCCTACAGTCCGGACTCAGACACCGACACCTGAGACAAAAGACTGCAATGCAAACCACATTCCCAAGACTGCTGATGAAGCATGCCCAGGAGCGCCCGGATGCGCCCGCCATGCGCGAGAAGGAATACGGCATCTGGCAGACGCACAGCTGGTCCGGCATGGCGCGGCTGGTCGAGGAAGTCGCCTGCGGCCTGCACCACGCCGGCCTCGCACGCGGCGAGCACATGGTCGTCATCGGTGCCAATCGTCCACGCCTGTATGCCACGATGCTGGCTGCCCAGGCACTGGGTGCCGTGCCCATCCCGCTCTACCAGGATGCAGTCGGCGGTGAATGCGTGTTCCCCATCAACAATGCAGACGTGCGCTTTGCCTTTGCCGAGGACCAGGAGCAGGTGGACAAGCTGCTGGAGATCCGGGCGCAATGCCCGCAGCTGTCCCACATTTTCTATGACGACCCGCGGGGCCTGCGCAATTATTCGGAGCCAGGCCTCGGCTCCTTCGATGCGCTTGTGCAAGCAGGCAAGGCGGTGAGCGGCGCCAACCCGGGCTTCTTCAGGTCCGAGAGCGAGCAGGCCCAACCCGGCGATGTGGCCGCCATGTTCTTCACCTCGGGCACGACCGGCAACCCCAAGGGCGTGGTCCACACGCACAACACATTGCTGGACCGTGCCCGTGCCGGTGCGGACTTCGACAAATTGACAAGCGACGAAGAGGTGCTGGCCTACCTGCCACCCGCATGGATCGGGCAGAACATCTTCAGCTATGCGCAGTGGCTGGCTTGTGGCTATGTGGTGAACTGCCCCGAGTCTGCATCCACGGTGACCATCGACCTGAAGGAGGTCGGCCCCACCTACTACTTTGCGCCGCCCCGTGTGTTTGAGGGCCTGCTCACCAGCGTGATGATCCGCATGGAAGACGCCGGCAGCATCAAGCGCAACATGTTCCGCATGTTCATGAACGTGGCAAAGAAGGTCGGCCCCGCCCTGATGGATGGCTTGCCGGTTGGCAGCCTGGACCGCCTGAAATACATGCTGGGCAACCTGCTTGTCTATGGCCCGCTGCGCAACAACCTGGGGATGAGCCGCGTGCGCGTGGCCTATACGGCGGGTGAGGCCATCGGCCCGGACCTGTTCACCTTCTACCGGTCCATTGGCATCAACCTCAAGCAGCTGTACGGATCGACCGAGACCGCCGTGTTCGTCTGCCTGCAGCCGGACCACCAGGCGCGGGCCGACACTGTGGGCATCCCGATCAGCGGCGTCGAGATCAAGGTCGCAGACAACGGCGAGATCCTGGTCAAGTCACCCGGCCTGCTCAAGGAGTACTACAAGAACGCTGCCGCCACGGCCGAGGTGCTCACGGCGGATGGCTGGTACCACACCAGTGATGCGGGCTTCCTGGATGCACATGGCCACCTGAAGATCATTGACCGCGTCAAGGACGTGGGCCGCATCGTCGGCGGCGCGAGTGACGGCGCGATGTTTGCGCCCAAGTATGTGGAAAACAAGCTCAAGTTCTTCCCGCACATCAAGGAAGTCGTGGCTTACGGCGACCAGCGCGAGAAGGTCTGCGTGATGATCAACATTGACTTCGACGCAGTAGGCAACTGGGCCGAGCGGCGCAACCTGCCCTATGCCGGCTACACCGACCTGGCGCAGAAGCCCGAGGTTTACCAGCTCATCAAGGAGTGTGTCGAGAAGGTGAACGCCGACCTGAGCGTGGACACGCTGCTGGCGGGCTCTCAGGTCAGCCGCTTCCTCGTCCTGCACAAGGAGCTGGATGCCGACGACGGCGAGCTCACCCGCACCAACAAGGTCCGTCGCGGCTACATCGCAGAGAAGTACGACGTGCTGGTCGATGCGCTGTATGGCGGAAAGACCGAGCAGTTCATCGAGACCCAGGTGAAGTTCGAGGACGGGCGCACAGGTTCGGTGAGCGCAACACTGAAGATCATGGATGCGAAGACCTTTGCACCAGTAAAGGCGGCAGCATGACAAAGATGAGCGACGCAGGGCCGTCCCAGGGCGCGAACGCCCCCCTGGGGGACAGCGCATCAAACGAAGTGAAAAGCGTGGGGGTCCGTAAATTCGGCGACGTCATCCTCGACGTCAGGAACATTTCCCTCGCGTTCGGCGGCGTCAAGGCCCTGACCGACATCTCCTTCAATGTGAAGGAGCATGAGATCCGCGCCATCATCGGCCCCAACGGCGCGGGCAAGAGCTCGATGCTCAACTGCATCAATGGTGTCTACACCCCCCAGCACGGCACGATCAGTTTTCGCGGCAAGACCTTTGACCACATGAACAGCCGCGAGGTGGCCGAAATGGGTGTGGCGCGCACCTTCCAGAACCTGGCCCTGTTCAAGGGCATGAGTGTGCTGGACAACATCATGACCGGCCGCAACCTGCACATCAAGAGCAACCTGTTCATGCAGGCGCTGCGCATCGGGCCGGCGGAGCGCGAAGAGATCAGGCACCGCGAGTTCGTCGAGCACATCATCGACTTCCTGCAGATCCAGGCCTACCGCAAGACCCCGGTAGGCCAGCTGCCCTACGGCCTGCAGAAGCGGGTGGACCTGGGCCGGGCGCTGGCCATGGAGCCGCAGGTGCTGTTGCTGGACGAGCCCATGGCTGGCATGAATGTGGAAGAGAAGCAGGACATGTGCCGCTTCGTGCTGGACGTCAATGACGAGTTTGGCACGACGGTGGTGCTGATCGAGCATGACATGGGCGTGGTGATGGATATCTCCGACCGCGTGGTGGTTCTGGACTACGGCAAGAAGATCGGCGACGGGACACCCGATGAAGTACGCAACAACCCGGAAGTGATCAAGGCCTACCTTGGCACGTCACATTGAGCAGAACACAAAATGGCTTTTTTCCTTGAAACTCTTTTGGGCGGGCTGATGGCAGGGATGCTCTATTCCCTGGTCGGCCTGGGTTTCGTGCTGATCTTCAAGGCGTCAGGCGTGTTCAACTTTGCCCAGGGCGCCATGGTGCTGTTCGCGGCGCTGGCCATGGCGCGCTTTGGCGAGTGGATTCCGCGCTGGACGGGGCTGGACAACAAGATCCTGGCCGACATCCTGGCCTTCCTGGTCGCGGGCATCATCATGTTCATCGTGGCCTGGCTCGTCGAGTGGCTGGTGCTGCGCCACCTGGTCAATCAGGAAGGCGCGACGCTTCTGATGGCCACGCTGGGCATCGCCTACTTCATGGAAGGTCTGGGCCAGACCATCTTTGGCAGCGACATCTACAAGATCGACATCGGCATGCCCAAGGAGCCGATCTTCATCCTGGACACTATCTTCCAGGGCGGAATCCTGATCAACAAGGAAGACCTGTACGCCGCGCTGATCGCGGCCGGCCTGGTTGCAGCCCTGAGCATCTTCTTCCAGAAGACAGCCACCGGCCGCGCGCTGCGCGCAGTGGCTGACGACCACCAGGCCGCACAATCCATCGGCATCCCGCTCAACCGTATCTGGGTCATTGTCTGGTGCGTGGCCGGCGTGGTGGCCCTCGTGGCGGGAATGATCTGGGGCAGCAAGCTGGGTGTCCAGTTCTCGCTGGCTACTGTCGCGCTGCGTGCCTTGCCTGTCGTGATTCTTGGCGGCCTCACCTCGGTGCCGGGCGCGATCATCGGCGGGCTGATCATCGGTGTTGGCGAGAAGCTGTCGGAAGTGTTCCTCGGCCC
>CAZFKW010000027.1:0-17912 GCA_964519795.1 uncultured Ramlibacter sp.
CGCGGAGGTCACAGGGCCACAGGGATCAGGGCCGGCCTGATGATGTTTGAAGGCGGTGCGTCCCTGCCTTTTGATGTGTGCATTGCCGCGACAGGCGCTGCAGCGCCCGGCTGGCCTGCGGCTTCCGGCCTGGCGGTGGATGCCAGGGGTTTTGTTCGTGTTGACTCTGCCTTGCGCAGTGTTTCGCACCCACACATCTTTGCGGCCGGTGACATTGCCGCGCACGAGTCACCACTGCCCAAGTCAGGCGTCTATGCCGTGCGCGCCGGCCCGGTCATCGCCCGCAACCTGCGCGCTGCATGCACCGGCGTCACGCCGCAGCCATGGACACCACAGGCCCGCGCCCTGTACCTGCTGAGCACCGGCGACCGCCACGCGATGGCCATCTGGGGCGGCCTGGCCTGGCGCGGCAACTGGGTCTGGCGCTGGAAGGACTGGATTGACCGGGGCTTTGTGCGGGGGTACTCGGTAAGGAATTCGAAGGCTTGATGAATAACCTGTGCAGTTGAGAGTCCCAGCCAGCAGTAACTTCCGCTCAGCGTGGCGATATGAGCGGTATCACCTGACGCCCGTTCTTGCGATCAATGCAAGATGCTGCAAAACCCATGGATGCAATCGCTCATTGGCGTTCAGCAATGCAATCAGCGGCCCCGAGTCCACCAGCACAGAGGTGAGCAAACCCGTTGAAGTGGCTTTCATCGGCCGAAATCAGCGAGATGCCCGGGGTTTGACGCGAGGTCGTCAGGGCCTTGTACGATGCCTGCCCATTTCTTTGCCACCACTGCGCCGGACTGCGATGAGGTCTGCGGCGCCTTGCTCAAATAGAGCTCAATGGCTTGCCTGACAATGGAACTCTTGCTTTCGCCCTTGTGGGATTGCGCGAAGTGCGTGAGCTCGTCATCAAGCGAATCTGGCAACTTGAGGGTGATGGCTTTCATGGCGGCTCCATGGCGGGTCGTCGGTAAATATTGCCATATTGGCAGAACTGTAATACCAGCCTGCGACACGCCAAAAAAATCCGACCCCGCAGGGTCGGCTTGCCAGGAGTTTTGGCCAGCCGCAGGAGCAGGAAATGTTCAGGTCCGGTACGCTGCATTCTGGCACGGCCATGACGGGACATGCGCACACAGTCCGGCAGCAATTGTCTAGAATATCTATTCATTTATCTATTCAACAATCCATTCAAACTGCGATGCACCCCGACCTGGACTCCCTGCGTTTGCGCCTGGCCGGCGGGCCCCAGCCTGCGCGGGCGCTGATGGTCGCGCTCGGGCTGAGCCAGCCGACGCTGTCGCGGCGGCTGGCCGGCCTGGGTGGCGAGGTGGTGCGCATCGGCGCGGCAAGATCCATTCAATACGCGCTGCGCGACACGCTGCGGGGGCTGCCCGACATGGCGGTTTACCGCGTGGACGCCGCAGGCCAGTTGAGCCGGCTGGGCGTTCTCGTGCCGGTGCGGCCCGACGGATTTGTGATGTACACCGGATCGGGCGAGACACTCTACAGTCCTGGCTTGCCCTGGTGGCTGCTGGACATGCGCCCGCAGGGCTACCTGGGCCGTGCTTACGTGGCGCGCCACAGCGCTGCGCTGGGGCTTCCGCCCCGCCTGGGCGAATGGTCAGACACCCACGCCTTGCGCGCGTTGCTGGCCCATGGGCACGACCCCGTTGGCGACCTGTTGCTCGGCGATGGGGCGCGGGGGCTGTTCATTGCCACGCCGGTGACAGCACCTGTGGCGATGGTCGACAAGCCCGCCGCTTACATGCGCCTGGCCCGCGAGGCCTCGCAAGGCGAGGCGCCCGGTTCCTCCGCTGGCGGGGAGCAACCCAAGTTCACCGCCTGGGCTGTCACGGCCGCTGGTCCGCGCCACGTATTGGTGAAGTTCAGCGAGTCCGAGCCCGGCCCCGTGCCGCAGCGCTGGCGCGACCTGCTGCTGGCCGAGCACCTGGCGTTGCAGACACTGGCCGCAGCCGGTGTGCCTGCCGCCCGCACCGCCTTGCTGGACGGGGGCGGCCAGCGCTTTCTGGAGGTGGAACGATTTGACCGTGCCGGACCCTTGGGCCGCCGCGGCGTCGTGTCGCTGGCTGCCATGGATGCAGAGTTCGTCGGCGCAGGCCCTGCGCCCTGGCCTGTGGTGGTGCAACGCCTGGCGGACGCCGGTCACGTGCGGGCCGACGCCGTGCGGGTCGCCGCATTGCTGTGGGCTTTTGGCACCTTGATCGGCAATACCGACATGCACGCGGGAAACCTGTCGTTTGTGACGGAGCAGGGCCGCCCCTGGGCGCTGGCTCCTGCTTACGACATGACGTCCATGGCATTCGCGCCGCGCTCGGGCGGCAGCCTACCCGATACGCTGGGTGCGGCCAGCCTGCACCCCGCCATTCCTCATGACGTCTGGCGGCAAGCAGGCGCTCTGGCAGGTGGCTTCCTGGCACGGGCGCAGGGAGAGCGCGGCTTCAGCCGGCGCTTTGCACCATGCCTGGCGGCGCTGGCGCAGTATCAGCAGGCCGCAAGCGAAGGGATTGCGAGGCTGGGATAGGGGCGTTGCGCAGCAGAGAGACGGGCATTGGATACGTATCAGCGGGACACTAGGTATATGCCCCCGGATGAGTTCATTAGATGAATCGAGTGAAGCACTTTTAGATTGACCACTGCAGATCTGTCAATCACAAAAGGAGACTTCATGACCTGGCTTTCCATCAGACGCATAGTGGCCACTTTGGCCTTCCTCGTACTTGCAGGGTGTGGCGGCGGCGGTGCTGGCAGCCCCGAGGTAGTGGACTCAACGCCGCCACCGGTGGCCGGGCCGCCCCCTGCACCCGTGCGGGACCCCTCGCCGTTTGTTCCGCGCGAGGTTCCGGCGGACAACATCACCATCGCCGAAGCCGACTGCTCCATCGCGAAGATCGGCGCAACCATACCCATTACGGCCATCGGCGAGCCCGTGTCCGCAGTGATTCTCTCGACGCCGACATGGGTGGCGGCGGCTGGCGCCCTGCCTGCCTACTGCCGCGTCAATGGCAGCATGTCGCCCATCGACTCGACGGCGCCGCTCATCAATTTCGGGGTGGTTCTGCCGGCGAGCTGGGCCTACCGGGCCGTCCAGCTGGGCGGCGCAGGCAACAACGGCACCATCCCGGCGCTCACTGGCGCCGCCTACCTGGGACGCGGCTGGATGACGACCGGAAGCGATTCCGGCCACCAGTCTTCCGATGACCAATGGTCCCTGAGCGATGAATCCCTCAAGAACATGGGCTACATGCAGATGAAGAAGACCCATGACGCAGCATGGGCAATCAGCGAGCGCCTGTACGGGCGCAAGCCGGTCTACTCCTACTTCATTGGCGGGTCGCAAGGCGGGCGCGAGGCCGTGACGGTGGCGCAGCGCTATGCGAACGACTACGACGGCATCGTCGCCACCGTGCCTGTCATGAGCTTTTCCAACGCCACGCTCAGCCGGGCCCTGCACCGCCAGAAGGAAATCCCCCTTGCGAACTGGGTGACCAGCGCCAAGGTCAATGCGATTTCTGCGGAAGTGGTCCGGCGATGCGACGGCCTGGACAACCTTGTCGATGGCGTCATCAACAACTACCAGGCGTGCAGGGAGCTGTTTGATGTCAAGCGCGGGGACCCCAGGCCCTGGGCTGCGATAAGGTGCCCGGACAACATCGACCCCAATCCTGCCGATACCACGGCGGCCGCCTGTCTGACCGACGGCCAGATGTCGACCATGGAGTTCGTGCACACGCCGTACCGCTTCGCGACGCCGATGGCCAATGGAGCAACACACTTCGGCATGTGGGTGCCCAATACCGACCCGGGCGGCAGCGGGATGATTCTGGGCAATCGCGTGAGGGGGCAGGAAGGCGCCGCATCGGATGCGCCGCTCTACTCATGGCTGGGCGCTGCCTATATCGTCGGCGGCCTGTTCAAGGACTTGCAGGCCAACGTGCTCACCTATCTCGAAGGGGGCAGCCACAACGCCAGGCGGCTCCAGCTGTCGGAGTGGTTTGACGCGACCAACCCGGACCTCACCCCGTTTTATGAGAAGGGCGGACGCTTGCTGGTGATGGTGGGAACCCATGACTCCCTTGCTTCCAGCGGCGCGCAGCTGGACTACTACGAGTCCCTGCTCCAGACCATGGGCCGCAATGCCGTGGACCAGATCGCGAGGTTGTGGGTCATGCCGGGCGGCAACCATGGATTGGGCGGAACCAACTACAAGCTCGATGGGAACGGCAACACCATCCCGACCTCTGCACTGCCCAACACCATGGATCGCACGCAGATGATCGTTGACTGGGTGGAGACCGGCGTCGCGCCGCCCATGGCTCCCATCGTGACAGGCGGCGGAAGGGCAGTGCCGCTGTGTTCCTATCCGCAGTATCCGCGCTATCTGGGCAACGACCTGCCCACGACGGATGCATCGTCCTACAGTTGTGTGGAGTGAGATGTTGCCGGGCCTGAAGGTTGTGCCATGAGGCAATGGCAGGTCACATCCCTGGCGGATGCGCAACCCGGCCTGGCGCTTGGTGCGATGGTGCGCGCGCTCGGCCGGCCGGAGTTTCCGGCCGAGGTCATCGACAAGGTGCAGCCCTGGATTCCGGCGGCGTCCTGGTCGGTTTACCGCACCGGGCGCCGCTCCAGCCCTGTCATGTTTCTCTCAGCATCTCGCGGCATTCCGGACCGCACCCGGGAGTGCTGGTGGGCCTACCTGTCGGGCCCGTACCTGCACGACAGGAGCTTCGGTGCGGCTATGGATTCACGCATGGGCCTGCCGCATCTGTGCCACGTCACGGCGCAGGAAATTCCGGCGGAACACCGGGCGCGCGTATATGAACCGCACGGAATGCTTGAGAGGGTCTCGGTGGTGGACCAGGACCGCGATGGCGTGTTTGCAGTGAACTTCTACCGCCACTCCCACCAGCCCGAACTGCGTGATGCGCAGATCGCGTGCTTTGAATCCATTGCATTCGCACTCCTGGAGCTCTCGCGAAGGCACATCGCACTCGTTGCACCGGTGGGCGCACGGTGCCTGGCGCCGGAGAGGGCGGGGCAGGAGACATCAGCGTCACTGGCAAAGGTGACATCGCCAGGCCAGTTGCGCGAGCGGCTGGCTGCCATCGGGCCGGAGCTGACGGCGCGTGAGGTCGACGTGTGTACGGGATTGCTGATGGGCCAGACCCAGGAGGGCGTTGCGCGCGACCTTGGCCTGAGCCCCGCGACTGTCAAGACGTATCGCAATCGCGCGTTTGAACGTCTGGGCATCCACTTTCGCAACGAACTGTACGCCCGGGTGCTGGGGCTGAGCGGCGCGTGACGCACAACTCCGGGGAACGGGGTTTTCCCTGTCACCTTCTTGGATGACAGAGATGCCGGCGCTGGAACTTACCCTTGAGTTCAACAGGAGACTTGCCATGACACCTCATTCCCTTCCCTCCCGCCGCCGCGCCCTCGCGTCGCTGGCGGCCCTTGCCGCATCCAGCCAGGCCGTATTCGCCCAGGAGCAGTTTCCGGCCCGGCCGGTGCGTATCGTGGTCGGGTTCGCACCCGGAACTGGCCCCGACATCCTGGCGCGCCTGCTGGCGCACAATCTCTCGCAGCATTGGGGCGGTGCGAGCGTGGTTGTCCAGAACGCTGCCGGTGCAGCCGGGATGATTGCAACCCAGGAGGTGGCGCGTGCAGCGCCCGACGGCTATACGCTGCTGCTGGGCACGACGGGGCTGCTTAGCATTGCGCCGAGCACCCACAGCAAGCTCCCGTATGACCCGGCGAAGGACTTTGTGCCGGTCAGCCTTGCAGCCGATTCGGAATTCGTGCTGCTGGTCAATCCGCAAAAGGTTCCGGCGCGCACGCTGGGCGAATTCATGGCCTGGGCGAAGAACCAGCGCAGCCTGTTCATGGCGACTTTCGGCGCCGGGACTGCGGGCCATTTCGGGGCCTACATCCTGGGGGATGCCATCCAGGTCAAGCCCGAGGTTGTGCACTACCGCGCCACAGGCGACGCCTTGACCGGCTTGTACAACGGCGATGTGCAGGGTGTGTTCGCCAGCGTCGGGCTTGCGGCGCCGCAGAGCGCAGGCGGCAAGCTGGTGGCGCTGGCCAGCACCGGAAGCAAGCGGAGCAGCAAGCTGCCGGCGGTGCCGACCTTCGCGGAAGCCGGGCACCCTTCCATTGCTTTCACCAGCTGGTTCGGCCTGGTGGCGCCGGCGCGGACACCGCCCGCAGTTGTGGGGCAGATCCGGGCCGCCACGCAGAAGGCGGTGCAGGCCGCGCAGGCAGGCATCGAGCAGGCGGGCTTCATTCCGGTTGGCTCCACGGGCGAGGAGTTCGCACGAACGATAGAGGCTGACACACAGATGTGGGCCAAGGCGGTGCGCGCGACCGGATTCCGGGCCGATCCGTAGCCGCAAGGCAGCGCCTGACCGGCGTTGCGCCGCAGGACTCATTCCATTTCCCATGCCGTATCGCCCCGGCCAGCCGGCCGGGCGGGAAGGCGCGCGCCCGCGGCGACACAGCGGGTCTGATTGACACCAAGGAGACTTCCCATGACAGAACTCACTCACAGCCGGAGCGCGCGCCTTGGCGCCGTTGCGGCCCTGATGGCCGCGGTGCTCGCCGGATGCGGCGGAGGCGGGCTTCCCGCAGACACCACCGCATTGCCGGGTACCCCGGCGCCGCCACCTGCCGAGGCGCCGGTTGCGCCTGCGCCTGCGCCCAACTATCCCTCGGGCATGGGTGAAGCCCTTGCGTCGGTGATGACCAGCGATTGCCCAACCATCGCGCAAACCTCGGTGGCCGAGACAACGATGACGTCGTCGCTCATTGCCGCCGGAACCAGCGTTGGCGGCCAGGCCATGCCCGAACACTGCCTGATCACCGGCATCATGAGTCCGCGCGTGGGTGAGGACGGCAAGAACTACCACATCGGCTTCCAGGTGCGTATGCCCACGGACTGGAATGGGAGATTCCTGTTCCAGGGAGGCGGTGGCAATGACGGCGCGGTGCAGGCGGCAGTCGGCTCGGTGACGGGCCATCAGGCGGCGCTCGCACGAGGCTTCGTCGTCGCTTCAACGGACGGGGGCCACCAGGGTGGCGGCGCAACCTTCCGCATGGACCCGCAGGCGCGCATCGACCACGGCTACGCGGCGTATTCGCGTGTCACCGAGGCTGCCAAGGCACTCATCACCACTGCCTATGGCAGGCCGGTGGACCGCTCCTATTTCATGGGTTGCTCGGGAGGCGGGCGGCAGGCCATGCTGTTTCCCAAGCGATTCCCGGACTACTTTGACGGCATCGCGGCCAATGCGCCGGGCCTGCGCGCGGCGCGCGAGGCAACGGTTGCGGCGGTGTGGAGCGTCAAGTCGTACCTGACGGCGGCGCCGCTTGACGGCTCGGGCAACCCCATCCTCAGCCGGGCGATGAGCAACACTGATCTTGCGCTGCTGTCAAATGCCATCGTGCAGAAATGCGATGCACTGGACGGTGTGGCCGACGGGATTGTGGCCGTTCCTCCCTCGGCATGTACCTTCGATCCTGCGGTGTTGCAGTGCGCGGGGGCGAAGGACGATACCTGCCTTTCGGCGGAGCAGATCAATGCCGTGAAGCTTGACTTTGCCGGCCCGAAAACCTCGACCGGGGAGTCGCTTTACATCAGCTTCCCATGGGATCCGGGTGTCTCCGCATCGGGGTGGAGAAGCTGGAAACTGGGAACGTCGGTCAGTGCGACGCCGAATGCCACCCATGCGTCGCTCATGGGCGGCAATGTCGGCTACCAGCTGACGCCGCCGGACCCCACATTTCCCTATCTCTCGTTCAACTTCGACACCGACTTCGCTCGCATGGCTGAACAGGCCGAGCTGATGAACACGACATCACCTGAAATCGAGCCCTTTGCCTTGCGCGGCGGAAAGATACTGCTGAGCCATGGCATGAGCGACCCGGTGTTTTCCGCCAACGACACCATCCGGCTCGTGGACGATCTGAAAACGCGCTTTGGCGACCAGACAGGGAAGATCGCGCGCCTGTTCCTGGTCCCTGGAATGACCCATTGCAGCGGCGGGCCTGCGACTGACCGCTTCGACGCGCTGACAGCGCTTGTCGAGTGGGTGGAAAAGGGCAATGCGCCTGACAGGCTGTCTGCGCTGGCAGGCCCCGCATCACCCTGGTCGGGCCGGACGCGGCCGCTATGCCCTTACCCGCAGTACGCACGCTACGACGGGACCGGGGACGTCGAAAGCGAAGCCAGCTTCCAGTGCGTTGCTCCCTGAGTCTTCCCGATTGATCGGCACGACGGGCGCCCGCAGATTCCCGCTGAACTGCCGGCGCCCGTCGGTTGCGCATTCAGGGGATCTGTTGCTCTGCCCGCGCCGGCTTGCAGATTGACACATGAAATACCCGTCAATCCGACAATTCACTTCTGTGCCGGCCTTTGCGACGGTCTGATTTGGGCACCACCACGGTGTTCGCCAGCAACTCCGCCCTGTCTTGCAGTGCGGTCAGGATGCGGTCGAGCGTCCGGGCTTCGTCCGGCGTCAATGCACAGAGCAGGTCCTTGTTCAGCTGCACCACGAACGGCATCAGTGCGCCATGAAGTACCTTGCCCGCATCCGTCAGCCGGACGTCCACCAATCTGCGATTGTTTGGCCGCTGATGTCTTTCGACCAGATTCTTGGTGACCAGGGAAGTGACAGCCGCAGAAGTGCGGCTGCGTTGCAGGTGCGCGTGAGACGCCAGTTCGGATGAAAGCATGGAGCCCCGCTCGGCCAGGACGGCAATCAGCCGCCATTCGCGCCGGGTGATGCCGTAGCGTCCCTCGCACTGGCGTATGACCAGTGAACTCGCTACGGAAAGGAGCCGGGTCGAGCGGTACAGGAAGAGATCGTCCAGCAAGACGGGGGCTTCGATTCGGGACAAACGATTACCTTTTCAGCTTCGTGCGCTACAGCATCGCATTCCATTTGTCCATCCGACCTAGTGTTAACACCAGTCAGGATTCATTTGAAGAACTGCCGCGGGCACGTCTATAGTCAGGGCCAACTGCGCACCGGGTAGCTGATTGTGGTCCGATTTCACTGATTTGCCGGCGCGATGCCGTCCAGCTTTGGCGCAGCCAGAACACAGAGGAGACTGCCATGAGCAAGCCAACCGCCGGCCGACGCCCCTTCATCACCGGTGCCGTGGGAGCCATTGCCACGCTCCCCTTGATCCAGGCCTGCTCTGGAGCCGCACCGCTTCAAGCCAATGGCAGAGGCGGCGGTGGCTTTGAATTCGGGGTGGTTGGCGACATTCCCTATACCCGGGCGCAGGAGGCCGAGTACGCCCGGGTCATGGAAGCGATCAACGCGCGCAATCTTGCCTTCGTCACGCACATTGGCGACTGCATGTTCGACCCGCGCCCTTACGAAAACAACCCCGCGCTCGCGCGCATGCCGATGACGGACGAGAACTATGCCTACGTGCTGGGCACCTTCCAGTCGTGCCGCCACCCGCTGGTGCTGACCCCGGGCGACAATGACTGGTCGGACGCCGTGCAGTTCAAGAAGGTCAAGGTTGACCCTCTGGAGCGACTGCAAAAGCTGCGCGCGACCTTCTACCCGGCTGAAGGCACGCTGGGCCAGCGGCGGATGCAGGTGGTGAGCCAGTCCCGCGAGCCGGCCTACGCGAAGTTTGTGGAGAATCTCACCTGGAACGTGAACGGGCTGCGCTTTGCCACCCTGCACATTGTCGGCAGCGACGACAATGCTCAGACTTCCAGGGAAGAGCACCAGGAGCGCCAGGCTGCGGCGATCGCGTGGATGCAGCGGGCCTTTGCCACGGCCCGGACCGAGGCCAGCCCGGGGCTGGTGTTGATCTCCCACGCGAATCCCGATTTCGAGAACCGCTGGACCCGGTCCTACGCCTCACGTTACGCGCGCAGCGTGCGCGGCGCGGATGCTCCCCGTTCGCCGGCGGCCACTCCCTACGACCCCTTTCTGGACGCGCTGATCGAACAGATGCAGAACTACACACGGCCGGTGCTGTATGTGCATGGCGACACCCACATCTACCGCACCGGCAAGCCGCTGATGAACCCCAGGACGCAGCGATTCTTCGAAAACCTGACCCGGCTGGAGACGTTCGGCTGGCCGGACTCGGGCTGGGTGCGTGTGGCGGTCAACCCGGCCAATCCCGAGCTGTTCGAAATCCACCCCGAGATGCCACGGGCGAACTCGGCCAACCACAAAACAGTATGACCAGCCCCTGATTATTCGACGCGGCAATCCGGGCACCCGGGGCCGCGGGTGAGCCGGACGGTCTGCCCCGTGCGGCGATCAGCTCACCACTGCCCCGTCTCCACCCGTATTGCAACTTCGCAATCGTCAAAAATCTCCAGCTTGGCGATCTTCACCCGCACGCCCAGCACGCCGGGCAATTGCATCAACCGGTGCGCCAGTTTGCCGATCAGGCTTTCGAGCAGGTTGACATGCTCTGCCGTGCATTCGTCGATGATGATCTGGCGCACCTTGCGGTAGTCCAGCACATGGGTGATGTCGTCGTCGTGCGGCAGCAGGGGTTGTGGGCCGCGGTTGAGTTCGGTATCCACCTGGATGGGCTGGGGCTTGCCGATCTCGTGGGCGAGGATGCCCAGGTTGGCGTCAAAACGCAGGCCGGTGAGGGTGAGGATCTGGTCACCTTGGGTGGGGGCGGCGGTCATGGGGCTCTCAGGTGTGTTGCATCAGCGAGAAATCGCGCTCGAACTTCATCAGGTGCTGGCCGCCGTCCACCAGAAGTGTGGTGCCGGTGATGCCGTTGTTGTCCAGCGCGAACTTCACCGCTGAGGTCACGTCGTCCACCGTGGACGAACGGCCCAGCCTCGAGAGCTTGTGCAGCGCGGCGAACTTCTCGTCACTGAGCATGTGGCTGGTAAGGGTCAGGCCGGGGGCCACACCCACCACGCGCAGCCGCGGTGCAAGGGCAAGGGCCAGCATGGTGTTGGCAGCCTCCAGTGCGGCCTTGGACAGGGTGTAGCTGAAGAAGTCAGGGTTCTGGTTCCAGAGCTTCTGGTCCAGCAGGTTGACCACCACGCCCGTGCCGTCGCGCGCGGCCACATTCTCATGCAGCGCCTGCGCCAGCAGGATGGCGGCGCCGGTGTTGCTGTGCAGGTGCTTGTCCATGGCGGCAAAGCTGAAGCTGGCCGCACTGTCGTGCTCGAACGTGGAGGCGTTGTTGACGACGGCATCGACAGTGCCGAACTCCGCTGCCACGCGTGGCAGCAGTCCGCGAACGGCGGCCTCGTCAGACAGGTCGGCCTGGAAGGCCGCAGCGCCGCTGCACAGCAGATTGCAGTCGGCCACCGTCTGCGCCGCCTCCGCCTGCGAATGCAGGTAGTGCACCGCCACGCGCCAGCCGGCACCCGCCAGGGCCAGCGCAGTCTCCCGGCCCAGCCGTTTGGCAGAGCCGGTGACAAGCACCGTACGGGGGCGGGAGGCTTCAGGCATTCGGGGACAATCGGGCGATGATGACACCGGTTAGTTTAACGACGGAACTCAATAGCCTGATCGCGCAAGAGATCAAGGCTGCGGGCGGCTGGATGCCGTTTGACCGCTTCATGGCCCTTGCCCTCTATACCCCTGGCCTGGGCTACTATGCCAACGACTCGCGCAAGTTCGGCGCCATGCCTTCGTCGGGCAGCGACTTTGTCACTGCGCCCGAGATGACGCCGCTGTTCGGCCAGACGCTGGCCGTGCAGGTGGGTGAGGCGCTGCAGGCGGCCCAGGCCGATGAGGTCTGGGAATTTGGCGCTGGCTCCGGCGGGCTGGCCTTGCAGTTGCTCGAGGCGCTGGGCGACGCGGTTCGGCAGTACACCATCGTGGAGCTGTCGGGAACGCTGCGCGAGCGTCAGCAGGCCGCGCTGGCAAGGCATGCGGGCAAGGTGCGCTGGCTCAGTGAGCTGCCTGCTGCCATGCAGGGAGTCATCGTCGGCAACGAGGTGCTCGACGCCATGCCGGTGAAGCTGCTGGCCCGCGTCACGGGCGCGTGGCATGAAAGGGGCGTTGCCATGGATGGCGATACATTCGTCTGGGCAGACGTTGTGACGCCGCTGCGCCCCCCCATTGAGCCGGACGGCGCACACGACTACCTGACCGAAATCCATCCCCAGGCGGAAGCCTTTGTGCGCACGCTGGCAGACAGGCTGGAGCGTGGGGCGGCATTTTTCCTGGATTACGGTTTCCCCGAGAGCGAGTACTACCACCCGCAGCGCCACATGGGCACGCTGATGTGCCATCGCGGCCACCTGGCCGATGTCAATCCGCTGGCTGACGTGGGGCTCAAGGACATCACGGCGCATGTGAATTTCACCGGCGTCGCGCTGGCAGCCCAGGAAGCGGGCTTTGAGGTGGCAGGCTATGCGAGCCAGGCCCGCTTCCTGATCAACTGCGGCCTCGTGCACCGGCTGGACGACGCTCCGCTGACAGAACGCGCCCAGGCGCAACGCCTGGTCAACGAGCACGAGATGGGGGAGCTGTTCAAGGTGCTGGCCCTGACCCGCAACGTTCCCGTGGCCCTGATGGGTTTCCTGCATGGCGACCGCACGCACACCCTCTGACGCCCTATGATGGGGCTTTCCATGCCTGCCAACTTTTCCTGATGATTCGCTGGTTCATCGTCATCTTCCTGGCCCTGATGTTCATCAGCTGGTTCACGCCGCTGCTGCAGAAGCTCGGCTTCGGCAAACTGCCGGGGGACATGCGCTTCAGGCTGTTCGGCCGTGAGTGGTTCATACCGCTCACCACCACCATCCTGCTGAGCTTTGTGGCCAGCATCATTGCCAGCGTCGTCTGAGGCCATGCGATGAAAGCCTGCGTTGACATCGGTGGCACCAAGGTGGCGGTGAGCCTGTCCGCCGGCGAGGGCATGGACTTGCAGGCACGTATCAGTGAACCCACGGCCAAGACCGGTGCCAACGATGCGGTGGCCCGGCAGATACTGCGCATGATCGACCAGTCCTGTGCGCACGCTGGCGTTGCCGGGTCTTCCATCAGCGCGGTGGGCGTTTCGTCTTGCGGCCCTTTCGTCATGAACGCGGGCATGATCGAGCTTGCCGCGCCCAATATCTGCGGGGGCCTTGCCGGCCCCGAACGTGGCCTGCCGAACACATGGAAAACCGCCTTGCTCGAAGCACCGCTGCGCGAGCGCTATGACCGCGTGCGCGTGGAGAACGACTGCGTCGCTGCGCTTGTGGCCGAACGCCGCTGGGGCGTCCTGCAGGGCCTGGACCATTGCGCCTACGTGACCTGGAGCACCGGCATCGGCATGGGTGTCTGCGTGGACGGCCATGTGCTGCGCGGCAAGAATGGCAACGCCGGCCATGGCGGCCACATGTTTGTAAGCGACGACCCGAGCGGTGCGTTGTGCGGCTGCGGCAACGTCGGGGATGTGGAGGCACTGGTCGCAGGCAATGCGCTGGCGCGGCGCTTTGGCAGCGACGCCGCCGCGCTTTTGGCTGCTGCGGATGCGGGCGATGCTGGTGCGGAGGCCATGGTGGCAGAACTGTGCCGGGTCCTTGGCCGCGCGCTGTACAACATTGTGGTCACCCTGGACCTGCAGCGCGTCAGCCTGGGCGGCAGCGTCTTCTGGCACCACCGCGCGAGGCTGCTGCCGCTGCTGCAGGCGCAACTTGACGGGAGGCTCCCTGCCCTGACCGGTGGCGTGCAGCTGATGCCTGCCGGCTTGGGAATCCAGGTGGGCGACTACGCGGCGCTCGCTCTGGTCGCGTGACGGCGCGGGCCTGCCACGCAAGCCCGACGCACCCGAACGCATACACGAATCCGAACCCGGCTGTTGGACAGGATGGGGCGTAAGGTTCCGTACCCCTGTCCGACAATGGCCATATGAAGAAACTTCTTTTGGCTGCAACCCACGCGCTGGCACTCGCCCTCGGCTTTGGCCTGGGCATCTACATGCTGCCCATCCTCACGGCTCCCGATGGCCCCACAGGCGCAGAGCTGACGGCCCATGCCGGGTCCGCCAGCTGGAAGGGCGAGTTCCGGCGCGACCTCAAGGACAGCGATGCCTTGCATTGGGGCGAGGGCACGGTCACGGTGAGCCGGCAAGCCGTGGCGCTGGCGGGTGAGCTTGCACCGGGTCCGAACTACAAGCTGTACCTGTCGCAGGAGTTTGTCGAGACCGAGGCAGACTTCAAGCGCCTGAAGCCCGGCATGGCGCAGGCCGGCGACGTGAAAACCTTCAAGAATTTCCTGGTGCCGCTGCCCGCATCCGTCGATCCTGCGGCCTACACCACGGTCATCGTCTGGTGTGAAACTTTCGACCAGTTCATCACGGCTGCGCGCTATCGGTAGCGCGCAGCTGCGCCGCGGTGTCCTGCGTGCTTTCGGTCGCGGCCAGGGCGTCAAGGAACGTACGCCGCCACCAGTGCACGTCGTAGGTGCGGATGTTCGCCAGCAGTTTCTGGTGCCGGCGCTGGCGCTCCTCCAGCGGCATCTGCAGCGCCTGCTGGATGATCTCGGCCGTGCCGCTGGTGTCGTAGGGGTTGACCAGCAGGGCATCCTTCAACTGCTCGGCCGCGCCGGCAAAGCGTGACAGCACCAGCACGCCCGGGTCGGCCGGATCCTGCGCGGCAATGTATTCCTTGGCCACCAGGTTCATGCCGTCGCGCAGCGGCGTGACCAGGGCCACCCGCGCCACACGGCACAGGCCGGGAATCCGTTTGCGTGCCACGTTGCGGTGGATGTAGCGCACCGGCATCCAGTCGAGCTCGCCGTAGTCGCCATTGATGGCGCCGCACAGGCCTTCCAGTTCGTGACGGATGTCTGCGTAGGCGTCAACAGTTTCGCGGCTCGGGGAGGCGATCTGGATCAGCGTGGCGCTGTTGCGATTCTCGGGGTAGTTCTTGAGCAGTTCGCGGAACGCACGGATGCGGTTGGGAATGCCCTTGGAGTAATCCAGCCGGTCGATGCCGATGAGCAGGCGGCGCCGCGCATACTCGTCACGCATGTCTTCATAGGTTTCGCGCGCTTCCTTCGCCTGCGTGAGCCGCTCGAACTCGTCCACATCAATGCCGATGGGAAATGCCCGCGCCGTCACGGTGCGCCCGAACGCATCGAAGACGCCGGGCGCCAGCGACGCCGCATGGCCTTCCATCTGCACATAGCGCTGGAAGTGGGCAACGTCTGCCTTGCTCTGGAAGCCGATGAGGTCGTAGGCAAAGAACGACTTCATCAGCCACTCGTGCTGCGGAATGGCCGCGAGGATCAGCGGCGGCGGCAGCGGGATGTGCAGGAAGAAGCCGATGCGCTGCCTGCAGCCCATGGCGCGCAGCTCGCCGGCCAGCGGGATCAGGTGGTAGTCGTGGATCCAGATGACGTCGTCGTCCTTGAGCAGCGGCATCAGCTTGCGTGCGAACAGCTGGTTCACCCGCTTGTAGGCGCCGATGTAGCCGGCGTCAAAGTCCGCCAGGTCCAGGCGGTAGTGGAACACCGGCCAGAGCACGCCGTTGCTGTAGCCCAGGTAGTAGGCGTCGTGGTCCGGCTTGCTCAGGTCCACCGTGGCAAGCCGGACATTGCCGGCCTGCTGCGTGTGCAGTTCGCCCTCGCCCGGTGTGCCGCCTTCCACGACCTTGCCGCTCCAGCCGAACCACAGCCCGCCCGTGGCCGTGAGTGCTTCACCAAGGGCAACAGCCAGACCGCCCGCCGCATTCTTGCGCGGGTCGGCCACACGGTTGGAAACGACGACGAGGCGACTCATTGTGTTGTCTCCTGGCGCAGCGCGTTTGTCTGGACCCGGCGCACGAGGCGCCTGTTCGCGGGAGCCGTGGAACCGGCTTTGCCGGGCCACTGGCTCCGCCCCCCAGTGGGGGGAGCGCCCGAAGGGCGGACGGGGGGCGTCTTCATATCACGGTATCCCATGGCGCTGACAGGCGCATTGCGGCGTTGATGATGCCGACCATCGAGTAGGTTTGCGGGAAGTTTCCCCACATCTCGCCCGTGACAGGGTGCGTGTCTTCAGACAGCAGGCCCAGGTGGTTGCGTGCGGCCAGCATGGTCTCGAAGATGGCGCGCGCTTCATCCTTGCGGCCGATGCGCGCCAGCGCGTCAATGCGCCAGAAGGTGCAGATGTTGAAAGCAGTCTCGGGCTTGCCAAAATCGTCCGGCGCTTCGTAGCGGCGCATGTACGGGCCGTCGCACAGGTATTTTTCCAGCGCGTCGACGGTGGCGACAAAGCGCGGGTCTTTCGGGTCAATGAAGTTCACCTCGGCCATCAGCAGCACGCTGGCATCCAGGTCGCGCCCGCCAAAGCTCTCGGCGAAAGCCTGGCGCTCCTCACTCCACGCCTCGGCCAGGATGCGTTCGCGCATGCGCCTGGCATGGGCCAGCCAATACTCCGCGCGCTGCGGAAGATCGAGCGCGATGGCGATCTTGCCCAGCCTGTCGCAGGCCGCCCAGCTCATCAGCGCCGACGAGGTGTGGATGCGGGCCCGCGTGCGCAGCTCCCACATGCCGGCGTCTGGCTGGCCGAAGACCGCGACTGCCTGCTCGCCCACGGTTTCCAGCCGCGCAAACTCTGCGTGGCCCGCGCGATGCAGCAGCCGCTGGTCGTGAAACGCCTGGGCCGCACCGAGTACCACGTTGCCATACACATCGTGCTGGAAATGCTCCTGTGCCTGGTTGCCCACGCGTACCGGCCCCATGCCGCGAAAGCCCGGCAGGCCCTCGGCAAAGGTTTCCGGCAGCTCGCGCTCAAGCCCGATGCCGAACAGCGGCTGGATGTGGCCGCCACGCGCCTGTACCACCACATCGGCCATCCAGCGCAGGTAGTCTTCCATGGTGCCCACTTCCGACAGGCTGTTGAGCGCCCGCACCACGAAGAACGCATCGCGCAGCCAGCAGAAGCGGTAGTCCCAGTTGCGCTGGCTGCCCGGCGCCTCGGGAATGCTGGTGGTCATGGCCGCCACGATGGCGCCGGTGTCCTCGAACAGCGAGAGCTTGAGCGTGATGGCCGCTCGGATGACCGCGTCCTGCCATTGCAGCGGCAGGGCAAGGCGCTGGCTCCAGCCCCGCCAGTAGGCCAGCGTCTCCTGCTCGAAGTGGCGTGCGCTGTCGGCAATGCCCTCCTGCAGGCTCTCGTCCGGGCCCAGCAGGAAGTTCTGCTCCCGCGTGAGCACAAAAGGCTGGCGCGACAGCAGGTGCGAGATCGATGCGTCGCTGTTCAGCCGCAGCGTGAGCGCGTCCCCCACATAGCGGATATGGTTGCTGCCACGCGTGATGGAGGGCACTGCGCGGCCCCAGTCAAACCGCAGGTTGAGCGATACGCGGATCCGCGGCGCACCCGACAGCGGCCGCACGCGGCGCACCAGCATCATCGGGCGGTAGTAGCGGCCACGCTGCCAGAAGCGCGGCGCGAAGTCGGTGATCTCGACGCCCTGGCCGCGCTCGTCGAACAGCTGGGTGCGAAGCACGGCCGTGTTGTGGTCGTACCACTGCTTCGAGCTGGCAAAGTCCTCGATTTCGATGGAGAAGGCGCTGGCATCCTCGCGCGGGTCGAGCAGGGCGCTGAATACGGGGTCGCCGTCATAGCGGGGCAGGCAGCACCACACGATCCGGCCGCGCTCATCGATGAGCGCGCTGAATGCGCAGTTTCCGATGATGCCGAGCTTGAGCGAAGCCTCGGCCGGGGCGCCGAATCCGTGGTGAGGCAGGCCAGTGATGTGGGCCCCCGTCATGCGTGCGCCCCGTGCGCCGCCACGGCTGCAGCGCTTTCCCCGAGCCAGCGCCTGAAGTCTGCCGGGCTGGCACACCGGTGCCGGGCCTGGCTCGGGCCCTCGCCAATCTTCAGGCCGTGGCCGCCGATCTGCTGCACGGAATTGAAGCCGTCTTCATCGGTTCCGTCGTCGCCGGCGAACACCGGCACACGCC
>CAZFKW010000027.1:17922-18460 GCA_964519795.1 uncultured Ramlibacter sp.
CTGCAAAGGGCGCTGCGGCCATGAACCTGGTCACTGCCAGGCCCTTGCTGACGCCTGCAGGCTTGACCTCGAACACCAGCTTGCCGCGCATCAGCTCGGTGCCTGGCGTGCGGCTGACCGCCTCGGTGAGGGTTTCCAGGCACAGTGATTCCAGCTCTGGTGCCTGCCTGTAGTGCAGCGCCAGGGCTGCGGCCTTCTGCTCCACGATCAATTGGGGATGCAGCGCGGCCAGGCGCTGTGCTGCCCGGCTTACGAGGAACAGGTCGGGCGCAGGCACTGCCGTGAGCGTGCCATCGGCAAGGCGCATGGCGGCGCCATGCGCACCCGCGGCAGGCAGGGTCAGCGGAGCCAGAAAGGCATCAAGCCCTGCGATCTCGCGGCCGGAGACGATGGCAAGCGCGCCGCCAAGGAGATCCTGGAGCAGTTGCAGCGTGGTGACCAGGTGAGGGTCGACGATGACGTCGCCGGGGCGCGGCGCAATATCGACGAGTGTGCCGTCGAAGTCAAGGAAGAGGGCGGAGCGGGGAGTCAGCGGAGG
>CAZFKW010000028.1:0-16446 GCA_964519795.1 uncultured Ramlibacter sp.
ATGCGCCCAGCGCGCGGGCCGAAGGCGTGACAGCAGAGCAGCTGGAGCAGCTGGACAAGTGGAGCCAGTCCACCGTCTACACATCCTTGCAGCGTGCCGTACTCGCACTCACAGATGCGATGACGCGACAGGTGCATGTGGAGCCCGCGGTGTTCGAAGAAGCGCGGCGTTACTTCAGTGAACGCGAGATTGTCGAGCTGGTGGGCACCGTGGCAGCCTACAACATGGTGTCGCGGTTTCTGGAGGCACTGCAGATCCATTCGGGCGACAGTCGCTAGCAGTGTTGCAGGCCCGCCTGGACCCGGCCACCTGCCTGGGCCGGGAATGGGCGCCCTGGACTCAAGACCCGACAGTCCTTGCCAGAATTGCGGCGGCCCCGGTCAACCAACGGGCCACATGCCTATACTCGGCACCGTGAATCTTCCTGCCTCTTCCTTCTGGCCAACCGGCCGCCTTGCGATGAACGCGCCAGCGCCAAGCCGGCGCGCGCGGTCGCGCGCGGGAAGCCGCCGAAGCTTCGGCCAAACACCCGCACATTCCTGAGCCCGACGGTCCAGGCGCCATCCAGGCGCACCACCGGACCGGCGGGCAAGCTCGTACAGCCGCCCCATTGCGGCATACAGCGACGGAATGCGCCTGTACCTCCCGCTGAGGCAGGGCCAGCTCTCCAGTCCTTCGATTACAGGTAGCGCCGGGCCGCGGCGCGCGGGAGCACGCCATGGATTTCACCAAGAGCTTCATCAAATCAAAGAACCCCTGCATGGACGGCTACCGGTGGTACCTGCGCCACCATCGGGACGGCAGCGACTACCAACAGGTTCTCGATGAACTGGTGGCTGCCGGCCGCATCCAGGACGCATGCTGGCTTCTTGAAAAACTGGGACCGACCAGCGCGGTACTGCGTCTTGACCAGCTGGAGTGCGACTCACTGGTCTTTGCCGGTACCGTGGAAGTCCGGGGAGCGATCGATGTTGACTCGGTCCTGCGCGCAGGCGGATCCATCGTGTGTGGCGGCCACCTGCGCGCGGGCGAGGAACTTCGCGCCGGCGGTGACATCAAGTCCACCGGCGGCATGCACTGTGACGGTGATGTCTGGTGCGCGGGCTTGCTGGCGGCCGACTGGCACTCGCACGCCGGCGGCCAGATTGCGGCGGATCAGGTGAAGGTTCGCGGCAGCCTGAGCTGCGGCGGACACCTGAGTGTGGCGGGCGCTGCGTCAGTACAGGGTGACGTGGTCGTTGGCGGAAACTGCACTGCAAGATCGCTGAGCGTGCGCCGCAATCTGCAGGCCACCGGGCAACTCCGGCTGCAGCAGGGCCTGATCTGCGGACAGCATGTCCACTGCGGAGGACCGGTTGAGGCCGGCTCGGGCATCAAGGCGGGCGGCGACATTGTTGCGGGCGCGTCGATCCTGGTGGGAGAAAGCATCGAAGCGCTGGGCGAGGTTCGCGCCGGAAACGGTTACGGTGTTTTCGCCGGACTGGGCGTGCAGAGGTGCGACTGGGACACGAGCGCGCGCGTGCGGGCAGGCGCAAAGCCGGTGGATCTGATGAGCGGGTTCTGGGTGGAGGAGAACACCGCCCCGCAGACCCGGCCTGATCCGGGTGGCGCCACGGAGGTGCGACATGCGCATTGACGTGGACTTTTCCCACCGGGACCTTGATGCAGAGCTGGCCAGGCTGCACGGGCGCATGCAGACGCCGGGTGATGCGCTGCACGGCCTGCCCGTCATTCCATGCGCGCTGCCGGGGATGCTTCTTCACTACCGTGAGATGGCCGGCGAGTGCTGGGTGTATGTCGAGGACGTTCAACGGCAGGTACTTGCCGGATGCGTTGCCTTCAACCGGGCGGTGGAGCTTGACGCGGCCACGAGGCCCTGCATGCGCAGTCCCCATTCGAGATTTGGAGCCGGCTACCAGCGACAGGGGCTGGCCTCGGCCGTGTACGGGTGGGCCTTGCACTCGGGCCTGTGCCTTCTCAGCGGGCCGCGGCAATCAGAAGGTGCGCACTGCCTGTGGCTGTCACTGGGTCGCTCCCACCCCCTGCTGCTGGCACACCTGGATGACAGGCAGCTGGGGCAGATTCAGTCCGTCAATGCTGCTGCGTTTGAACGGCTCAATACCCGCCTGTTGCTGCTTGGGTCCGGCTGGAATCCGCAACGGCTTGCAGACTGCGCGAACTTCTCGCTGGCTTGAGGAGGTGCAGGAGGGTAGCGGGAGCAAATCCTGAGGGTGCACTCCCGCCGACGGTGTCCATGGAAACAATGGCCTTTGCCCGAATGGCCCGGGTATTCCCTGAGGCAGTTCCGTGAAGTCACTCCAGAATTGATGAATGGCCGTGACTAAGATCAGTCGCACACAAAAAAGGAACGGCTGTTCTCTTTTCAATCACGACCGGAACCCCTCATGAACTCACACCCTGCGCGCCCATGGCACGCCTCCTACAAGCAGGTGGGAATTGCTCCCGATCTGGAGCAGCTGCCCTTTCGAAACCTGGCCGAGCTGGCCCACGAATCGTGCATGCGGTGGGAGAGCGAGAGCAAGGTCAAGTCCGCATTCAGCTGCGTGGTGCCCAACGGCATGACCGGACGGCTGGGCTTTGCGCAGGTGGACGAACTCTCGGATGCCTTCGCCGGCTACCTGCGGGCGGTACTGGGGCTCAAGGCGGGGGACCGGGTGGCCGTGCAGCTGCCCAACAGCCTGGCCTACCCTGTCGTGGCGCTCGGCGTGTTCAAGGCTGGCTGCGTGCTGGTCAACACCAACCCGCTCTATACCGAGACAGAGATGGTCCACCAGTTCAACAACTCGGGCGCGCAGGTGCTGGTGCTTGTCAACATGTTTGCCGACAAGATACCGGCGGTGCTGGCCAAAACCGGCGTCAAGCACGTAGTGCTGGCGGCGGTGCCCGAATTCTTCCCGGCGGTTCCGGGCGCCATCGTGCGCGGCGTGCAGCGCTACTGGAACCGCGTGCTGCCGCCGGTGACCGCCCCGCATATCCAGCTGGCCGACGCACTGGCCCAGGGCCGCGCCACGCTGGCCGCGACGCCGGCCAAAGAATACTGGCAAGGCATCGGCCGCGATGAACTGGCGGTGCTGCAATACACCGGCGGCACCACGGGGGTGAGCAAAGGCGCGATGCTGACGCACGACAACCTGCTGAGCAACATGCAGCAGACCCGCGCCATGGGCCAGAGCCATATGGCGCCGGGTGAGGAATGCGTGCTGACTGCCCTGCCGCTGTATCACATCTTCGCCTTCACGACCAACCTGCTGGGCTTCCTGGCCATTGGCGGGCACAACGTGCTGATCCCCAGCCCGCGGCCGGTGCAGAACTTGCAGCGCGCGATCGAAAACTTCCCCATCACCTGGATGACCGGGGTGAACACCCTGTTCAACGGGCTGCTCAATGAAGAGTGGTTTGTGGCCTACCCGCCCAAAACGCTCAAGGCGTCCATCTCGGGCGGCACGGCTTTGCACAGCACCGTGGCCAGGCGTTGGCGCGAGCTGACCAAAACCCCGATCGCCGAAGGTTACGGCCTGACCGAGACCTCGCCCGTAGTGAGCTTCAACCCGCTGACCGGCAACCCGCGCGACGGCAGCATCGGCATCCCCGCACCCGGCACCGACGTGCGCCTCGTGGCCGACGACGGGCAGGATGCGGAGGCGGGCGCGCCGGGCGAGATCTGGGTGCGGGGCCCGCAGGTGATGCGCGGCTACTGGAACGCCGAGGAAGAAACCGCCAAGGTCATGCACGGCGACTGGTTTGCCACCGGCGACGTGGCGGTCATGGACGAGAGCGGTTTCATGCGGATCGTGGACCGCAAGAAGGACATGGTCCTGGTGTCGGGCTTCAACGTCTACCCCAACGAGGTGGAAGACGTGATCTCCAAGATGGACAACGTGCTGGAAGTTGCCGTGATCGGCGTGCCCGACGACAAGACGGGAGAAGCCGTGCGCGCCTACGTGGTGCAGAACCCCGACCACAGCAAGGAAGTGATGCCGGCCGACGTGCTGGCCCACTGCAAGCAGCACCTGGCCGCCTACAAGGTGCCCAAGCTCGTGGTCGTGCGCGACGAGCTGCCCAAGAGCCCGATTGGCAAGGTGCTGCGCAAGGACTTGCGCCGGGCCGTGGCCGAAGAAATGAAACGGGCCTGAGCCCCCTTTAGATGAACTGAAAGACAGGCACCAAACATGATCTCCGAATTCGAGACCAAGCTGCTGGGCGTCATGATGATCGTCATCATGCTCGGCATGGGCGCATCCCTCACCTGGCGCGACTTCCTCATTGCATTCCGCAAACCCAAGGGTGTGCTGGTTGGCCTGCTGTGCCAGTACGGCATCATGCCGCTGCTGGCCTTCGCCCTGGCCCGGGCGCTGGACCTGTCGCCGGCCCTCACGGTGGGGCTGATCCTCATGGGCTGCATGCCGGGCGGAACGACCTCCAACATCTTCACCTACTTCAGCAAGGCCGTGCTGGCGCTGTCGATCATGATGACGTCGGTGTCGTCACTGGTCGCACTGGGGATGGTGCCCGCGCTGCTGGAGTTCTACTCGCAAATGGCAGGCCTGAAAGGTGAATTCAAGATCCCCGCCGGCAATGTGGCGCAAGTGCTGTTTGTGCTGCTGGTGCCCACCGTGATCGGCATGGTGCTGCGCAAGCTCAGCCCCAATGTCGGCGCCACGGTCGAGCTGGTAGGCGGGTTCCTGGGCATCGTGGTGATCCTGTTCCTGCTCACCACCTGGGTGCCGCGCAACCACGTGCTGCTGGCCACCACCCCCTGGTACGTGTTCTTTGCGGCCATCGGGCTGGGCGTGTTCGGCATCGCGCTGGGCTATGTGCTGGCGCGTGTGCTCAAGCAGGACCCCAACCGCAGCCGCACGATTGCACTGGAAACCGGCATCCAGAACGGCCCGCTGGCGGTGCTCATCGTCACGCTGACGTTCACCGGCACCATGCAGCAGGAAGTGCTGCTGATCCCGGTGCTGTACTCGCTGTTCATCGTCATCACATCAAGCATCGTGACGATATTCTTCCGCCGCAAGAGCGTGCAGGAGGCGCTGGCGCGGGACCGGGCGAAGAATGGGGCTGTGATGGCGGGGTGAGGGAGTGCAACAATCGGGGCAATGTCACGTCGCTCCATTCTCGCCACGGCGGTTCTCGCCGCTGCACTTCTTGCCGCCCTCGCCACATGGTGGACGACACGCGCACCGCTGGTGCCCGCGGTTAGCGCCCGCATGGCGCCACTGGTGCGCACCCTGCAGTTTTCAGCCCGCGTGGCCACCGCGTCGCGCGTCGAGTTGGGCAGCACCCTTACCGGGCGCGTGCTGACGGTCGCCGTATCCGAAGGGGCGCTGGTCAAGGCCGGTGATGTGCTTGTGCGGCTCGAGAACGACGAGTTGCGGGCCTCGCTGGCGCAAAGCCAGGCCAGCGAACGCCAGGCCGCCGCGCGCCTGGCTGGCGTGCGCAGCACCGGGCGCCGTACGGCGCAGGCCGCTGTCGCGCAGGCAGAGTCGGTGCTGGTGGCCGCGCAAGCTGAGCTCAAGCGTACGCTGGACCTCGTGGCGAAGGGCTTTGTCAGCGCTGCGCGACTGGACGAGGTGCGCCGCGCGACGTCGGTGGCTCAGGCGCAACTGGACGCCGCACGCGCACAGAGTGCCGCCAACGCCGAGCCGGGCACCGACGTCGCCCAGGCACAGGCCCAGCTGGCGCTGGCCAGCGCAGCCCGCGCCGCTGTCCAGGCGCGCCTGGCCGAGGCCGTGCTGACCGCACCGGCGGATGCGCGCGTGCTCTCGCGCCTGGTCGAGCCCGGCCAGATCGTGCAGCCCGGTCGCGCCCTGCTGCGTCTGGCGCTGGCCGGTCCGCTGCAGGTCGTGGCGCAGGTGGATGAGCGCTACCTGGGGCAGCTGCAGCCCGGCCAGATGGCCGACGCGCTGGCCGACGCCTACCCGACGCAGCGGTTTACGGCCCGCGTGCTGTCCATCGCGCCGCTGGTTGATGCCCAGCGCGGCGCTGTCGAGGTCAAGTTCTCGCTGCCCGAGCCCACGCCGGCCTTCCTGCGCGAGGACATGACCCTGTCGGTGGAAGTGGAGACCGCACGCCGCGACCGGGCGCTGGTCGTGCCGTCCGACGCCCTGCGCGGCGACGGATCGACGGGCACCAGCGTCTGGCTGGTGCGCGACGGGCGCGTCGAAGCTCGCAAGGTGCGCGTGGGATTGCGCACGCTCGACGCGGCCGAGATCCTCGAAGGCCTGGGTGAGGGAGAGCAGGTGCTGACCGGCGCAGCGCCGCTTCCCGGCCAGCGCGTGCGTGCCGTCTTGGGCCCCACAGCGCCGGGCCGGGCGGGCAACGGCACGAAGGAAGACGCCGGCGCCGCGATGACCAACGCCATGGGCCGCTGAAGGCCTGCCCACGATGCTCGGATTCGAACGCCGCGTTGCCACACGCTTCCTGCGCGAAGGGCGCATGCAGACGATGCTGATCATCGCCGGCGTGGCCGCCGGCGTAGCCGTCGTGGCCTACATCTCGGCGCTGATCACCGGGCTGCAGCAGAACACCATCCAGAAGACCCTGGGTGCCCAGGCGCACCTGACGCTGAGCCCGCGCGACGACCTGGTGCTGCCCGCGCGCGCGCCCGCCGGCGCAGGCACCGCCGAACTGGTGCAAACGCAGCCGCGGGCGCAGCGTCCGCGCTCCATCGACAACTGGCAGCTGCTGGTGCCCCTGCTCGAAGCCATGCCCCAGGTGGCGGCGGTCTCGCCCATGGTGTCGGCCGCCGGCCTGGCGACGCGCGGCGAGGCGTCCAGGGCAATCGCGCTGGCGGGCGTGGACCTTGACCGCTACGACCGGATCGTCAGCCTGCGCTCCAAGGTCGTCGACGGCACGGCGCGCCTTGCGCCCGGCGATGGCATCATTGGCCGCGACCTCGCCGACGACCTCGACGTGCGGGTCGGCGACCGCATCGGCATCGTCACGGGCGGCGTCAGCGACTCGCTGCGCGTCACCGCGCTGGTGGACCTGGGTGTGCGCGAACTGAACCGGCGCACGGTGATCGTGCCGCTGCGCACGGCGCAGAGCCTGGCCGGCCTGCCCGGCGGCGCGACTGCACTGGACCTCACGCTGGTCGACATCTGGTCTGCGCAAGCACTGGCTGACGAGCTCGCCGCGCGCTGGCCCTACAAGGCCGAGAGCTGGCAACAGACCAACGCGCAGCTCGTTTCCGCGCTGAATGCGCAGTCGGTCAGCACGGCGGTCATCCGCGGCGTGGTGATGGTCGTCGTGGTGCTGGGTATCGCCAGTGTCCTGGTGGTGTCGGTCGTGCAGAAGCGGCGAGAGATAGGCATCCTGCGCGCGATGGGGGCCACCCAGGGCCAGGTGCTGCGCATCTTCCTGCTGCAGGGCGCGATCGTCGGTGTGCTGGGCTCGGCGCTGGGTGTCCTGCTCGCGGTGTTGCTGATACGGGCGTTCACCGCCTTCGTGCTCGGCTCCGATGGCCTGCCGCTCTTCAACATCACGCTGGAGCCGGCGCTGGCGCTGCGCGTGGCCGCCATCGCCACGGTGTGCGGCGTGCTCGCCGCGGTGGCGCCGGCGCGGCGCGCCGCCAGGCTCGACCCGGCGGAGGCGATCCGCCTATGAGTGCACCCGCCGGGCCGCCGCCTGCCGTGCTGCTCGAGCTCGACGGCGTGCGCAAGAGCTACAACCTCGGCTTGCCGAACGAGACCGAGGTGCTGCATGGTCTGTCGCTTCGCATCGGCCGCGGCGAATTCGCGGCCCTGATCGGCCCCTCAGGCTCGGGCAAGAGCACGCTGCTGAACATCATCGGCCTGCTCGAGCGCATGACGGCCGGCAGCTACCGCATTGATGGCGAAGAGGTGAGCGGCCTTGATGACGCCGCACTCACGCTGCGCAGGCGCTCCACGCTGGGCTTCATCTTCCAGTTCCATCACCTGCTGCCCGCTTTCAGCGCGCTGGAAAACGTGACATTGCCGGCCCTGATGCGGGAGGGCCGGATCACGCCGGCCCAGCGTGAACGTGCCCGGGCCGTGCTCGCCGCGGTTGGCCTGGGCAATGCGATGGGCAAACGCCCGGGTCAGTTGTCCGGCGGCATGCAGCAGCGAGTGGCCATCGCGCGTGCGCTGGTGCTCGAACCGCCGCTGGTGCTGGCGGACGAGCCCACCGGCAACCTGGACACTGTCTCGGCAGACGAGGTCTTCGCCCTGATGCGGCAAATGCACGCCGAACTGAAGACGTCCTTCCTGGTGGTGACGCACGACCCGCGACTGGCCGCCCGCTGCGACCGCGTGCTCGAACTCGTGGACGGGCGGCTCGTACGTGACGGTGCAGCAGCCGTCAATACAGCGGCGGACGTCCTGGGCGTGTCCAGCAAGTGACTGGTGCGGCTGGCGGGGATCGAACCCACGACCCTTGGCTTCGGAGGCCAATACTCTATCCACTGAGCTACAGCCGCAACGTCTGGAGGGACCCGCGCATTATCCCCTATTGCGGGGCATCAGCCCGCTGAGGCCCGGCGTATCGATGCTGGCGCAGGTGGCAAGGGCGACAAGCCCAGCCCCGCCAGGTAGGCATCTATCGTCTGCCGGCCCACCTTCTGCAGGTCAAACGCCAGGGGGTCCAGCAGCCAGTTCTGGATCAGCCCGTCCACCATCACATGCAGCCCCATGGCTGCTGCGGCCACGGGAATGGGCAGGGCGATGGAGCGGCGGCGTACGGCATGCTTGAGGCCGTGAATGGTCTGCGCCAGGCATTCGTTGCGCACCGTCAGGTGGCGCGTCTTCACCGCGCCCAGTTCGTCCACATATTCCACCTTGTGGGTGGCCACCTCGAAAACCCGGCGGGTCTGCTCGTCGGTGGCCGTCTTGTGCAGCGCATGCAGCATGGCCGCGCGCATGTGCGCCAGGGGGTCCCCATCTTCGGCTGACCCGGCCTGGTGCAGGGCTTCCTCCATGGGTAGCGTCACGCGCTCCATCATGGCGTTGAACAGGTCGGCCTTGTCCTTGAAGTGCCAGTAGATGGCGCCGCGTGTGGTGCCGGCTGCCACGGCAATGTCGTTGAGCGAGGTACGTGACACACCACGCGCCTGGAACAGGACTTCAGCTGCGTCCAGCAGGCTGTTGCGCGTGGCGAGCGCGTCCGTTTTGGTGCGGCGAACCATGATTGTCGGTATCCTGTCAGGAGCATTGAAGGTGCGCCACTATACATCCAACAATGTATGTATACTCGCCAGTTCCGTTTTCCGGCCCTGCTGAATGAGCGTGAATTGACCCACCTCAAGCACCGCCGCGATCCACTACCGCCCAAGGATTTTCATGCACGCCACGCGCCGCATCATGAGCCCTGCCCCCGCGCAGAAACTCTCCGTACTCCACAAACCCGCGCTTGTGCTTTGCAGCCTTGCCATTGCCGTGCTGGTTGCGGCCTGCGGCAAGAAGGAAGCTGCTCCGGCAGGCCCGCCGGGCGGGGGCATGCCTCCCCCCGAGGTCGGAGTAGTGACGGTGCAGCCGGGCGACATTGGCCTGGTGACCGAGCTGCCGGGCCGCCTGGAAGCTTCGCGCGTGGCCCAGGTGCGCGCCCGCGCCGCCGGCATCCTGCAAAAGCGTCTGTTCAATGAAGGCAGCGATGTGCGTGCCGGCCAGCCGCTGTTCAGCATTGACGCCGGGCCTTATGCGGCGGCGTACCAGAGCGCCGAGGCCGTGCTGGCCCGCGCCCAGGCCAACCAGGCACAGGCGGCAGGCGTGGCCGAGCGATACAGGCCGCTCGTGGAGGCCAATGCCATCAGCAAACAGGAATACGCTGCTGCCGTGTCCGCGCAGAAGTCGGCCGATGCCGATGTGGCCGCAGCGCGCGCTGCCGTGCAGACGGCAAAGATCAACCTTGGCTACGCCTCGGTGACGGCGCCCATTTCCGGCCGCATAGGCCGCGCCCTGGTGACCGAGGGTGCGCTCGTCGGCCAGGGCGAGGCCACGCCGCTGGCTGTGGTGCAGCAGATCAACCCCATGTACGTGAACTTCACCCAGTCGGCGGCCGAGACCATGGCCCTGCGCAAGGCGCTGGAGACCGGCAAGCTCAAGCGCGCCGTGGGCGCCGAGGCGGCCAGTGTGCGCATCGTTCTTGAAGACGGGACCGAATACGCACGGCCCGGGAAGCTGCTTTTCTCCGACCTGTCGGTGGACCCGACCACCGGCCAGGTCACGCTGCGCGCAGAAGTGCCCAACCCCGGCGGGATGCTGTTGCCAGGCCTCTATGTCAAGGTGCGGCTGGAGCAGGCCCAGGCCGGCAACGCCATGCTGATCCCGCAACAGGCCGTCACACGCACGGAGCAGGGCGACTCGGTAATGGTGGTCGGCGCCGACGGCAAGGTCGCCCGCCGCACGGTAAAGCTTTCGGGCGCGCAGGCCGGCAGCTGGGTCGTGATTGACGGCCTGAAGGCTGGTGAACAGGTCATGGTGGATGGCTTCCAGAAGCTGCGCGGTGATGCGCCTGTGAAGGCCGTGCCGTGGCGGCCGATTGGCGCGCCCGCTGCAACCGCAGCTGCTTCACCCGCGCCCGCAGCTTCCGCATCTGCGCCTGCAGCTGCTGCCTCCGCACCGCCCGCCACGCCTGCAGCCCCCGCTTCTGCCGCCTCGGCCGCGAAGCCCTAAGGAGCGCGGCGCATGGCCAAATTCTTTATCGACCGGCCCATCTTTGCATGGGTGATCGCGCTGTTCATCATTGTGCTGGGCTGTGTGTCCATCACGCAGCTGCCCGTCTCGCAGTACCCGCCGGTGGCGCCGCCCGCCATCGTGATTTCCGCCGCCTACCCTGGCGCCTCGGCCGCAACGCTGGAAGACAGCGTGCTGTCGGTCATCGAGCGCGAGATGAACGGCTCGCCGGGCCTCATGTACATGGAGGCCGTGGCCCAGGCCAACGGCACGGGCAACATCACGCTGTCGTTCGAGCCCGGCACCAATGCCGACCTGGCCCAGGTGGATGTGCAGAACCGGCTGGCCCGCGCATCGCCGCGCCTGCCCGCTGCCGTGACGCAGCAGGGCGTGCGGGTGGACAAGTCCCGCAGCAACTTCCTGCTCTTCACCATGCTGTCGTCGGAGAACGCGGCGTATGACCCGATAGCACTGGGCGACTATGCGTCCCGCACCGTAGTCCCGGAGTTGCAGCGCCTGCCCGGCATCGGCCAGGCCCAGCTGTTCGGCACCGAGCGCTCGATGCGCATCTGGATCGACCCTTCCAAATTGAATGGTTTCAACCTCTCGTCGGCGGACGTCATCAGTGCCATCCGCTCGCAGAACGCGCAGGTGGCCTCGGGCGCCATTGGCGACTTGCCCAATGTGGCGGGCCAGGGCATTGCGGCCACGGTGGTCGTCAACGGCCAGCTGTCCAGCATCGAGCAGTTTGGCAACGTCATCCTGCGCGCCACCACAGACGGTGCGACGGTGCGGCTCAAGGACGTCGCCCGCATCGAGCTGGGCGGCCAGGCCTATGCAACCTCTGCGCGGCTGAACGGCCAGCCGGCTGTCGGCATCGGCGTGCAGCTGTCGCCCAGCGGCAATGCGCTGGCAGCGGCCAAGGCCGTGCGCGCCAAGATGGACGAGCTGCAGCGCTTCTTCCCGCAGGGCGTGAAGTACACCATTCCGTATGACAGCTCGCGCTTTGTGAGCATCTCCATCACCCAGGTGGCGGTGACTTTGCTCGAAGCCGTGGTGCTGGTGTTCCTGGTGATGTTCCTGTTCCTGCAGAACTGGCGCTACACCATCATCCCGACCATCGTGGTGCCGATCTCGCTGCTGGGCACCTTCGGCACGCTGCTGGCGCTGGGCTTCTCCATCAACGTGCTCACCATGTTCGGCATGGTGCTGGTGATCGGCATTGTGGTGGACGATGCGATCGTGGTGGTGGAGAACGTCGAGCGCATCATGAGCGAGGAAGGCCTGCCGCCGCTGCAGGCCACCCGGAAGGCCATGGGGCAGATCTCGGGCGCCATCATCGGTGTGACGGTGGTGCTGATCTCGGTCTTCGTGCCGCTGGCATTCTTTGCAGGCTCGATCGGCAACATCTACCGCCAGTTCTCGGCGGTGATGGTGGCCTCCATCGGCTTCTCGGCCTTCATGGCGCTGTCGCTCACGCCGGCGCTGTGCGCGACGCTGCTCAAGCCGGTGGAAGCCGGGCACCACCATGCCAAGGGGGGCTTCTTCGGCTGGTTCAACCGGGGCTTCTCGCGCACGGCCAAGGGCTACGAGAGCGTGGTGGCCCGCATCCTGAAAAAGGCGGCGCGCTACCTCATCATCTATGCGGCCATCATTGGCGGCGTCGTGGTGTTCTACCAGCGGCTGCCCACCTCGTTCCTGCCCGGCGAAGACCAGGGCAACATGCTCGTCAACGTGCAGTTGCCGCCCGGCGCCACGCAGGAGCGCACGCTGGATGTCATGAAGCAGGTGGAGGCGTACATCCTCAAGCAGCCGCAGGTGCAGAGCATGGTGGGCGTGCTGGGCTTCAGCTTCTCGGGCCAGGGCCAGAACGCCGCGCTTGCCTTCGTGACGCTCAAGCCCTGGGACGAGCGCGAAGGCAAGGAAAACTCGGCGGAAGCACTGGCCGGCCGTGCGTTCGGCGCACTCTCGGGCATCCGCGACGCATTCATCTTCCCGTTGAGCCCGCCGCCGATTCCCGAGCTTGGCACGGCTTCGGGCTTCAGCTTCCGCCTGCAGGACCGGGGCGGCGCAGGCCGCGAGGCGCTGCTGGCCGCGCGCAACCAGATGCTGGGCATGGCAGCGCAGAGCAAGGTGCTCGCGCAGGTCCGGCCCAACGGGCTGGAGGACGCGCCGCAGCTGCAGGTGGACATTGACCGCGACAAGGCCAATGCGCTGGGGGTGACGTTTGACAGCATCAACAGCGCGCTCTCAACGGCGCTGGGCTCCAGCTATGTCAACGACTTCCCGAATGCCGGGCGATTGCAACGCGTGGTTGTGCAGGCCGATGCACCGGCCCGCATGCAGCCGGATGACCTGCTCAAGCTGAACGCCACCAACGCGCGCGGCCAGCCCGTGCCGCTGGCAGCCTTTGCCAGCACCCGGTGGGTCAACGGCCCGATGCAGACGGTGCGCTACAACGGTTACCCGGCCATGCGCATTGACGGTGCGGCCGCGCCCGGCTACAGCAGCGGCGCAGCCCTGGCCGAGATGGAGAGGCTGGCGGGCCAGCTGCCCGCAGGCTTTGGCTACGAATGGACCGGCCAGTCGCGCGAGGAAAAGCTCGCGGGCTCGCAGGCCCTGATCCTCTACGGCTTTGCCATCCTCGCCGTGTTCCTGGCACTGGCGGCGCTGTATGAAAGCTGGTCCATCCCGCTGGCGGTAATCCTGGTCGTGCCGCTGGGCGTGCTGGGAGTCGTGCTGGGCACTTCCATGCGCGGGATGTCCAACGACGTGTACTTCCAGGTGGGGCTGATCACCATCATCGGCCTGTCGGCCAAGAACGCCATCCTGATCATCGAGTTCGCCAAGGACCTGCAGGCGCAGGGCAAGGGGGCCGTCGAGGCGGCGCTGGAAGCCGCGCACCTGCGGTTCCGGCCGATCGTGATGACCTCGATGGCCTTCATTCTCGGCACGATGCCGCTGTTCTTCGCGTCCGGCGCGGGCTCGGCCAGCCAGCGCGCGCTGGGCACTGGCGTGATCGGCGGCATGGTGACGGCCGTGGTGCTGTCGGTGCTGTTTGTTCCGGTGTTCTTTGTCGTCGTGCGCTCGATCTTCAAGGGCAGCGAACGCCAACGCAGGATGTATGCGCATGAGACGGACGACGCCCCGCCCGCGGCGCCTGCCGCACCTGTCATGCAGGAGATCAAGCCATGATCATGGATTCCCACGCTTTCAATGCGGGTGCCCGCGCCATGTTGCGCCCGGTCACCGCTGCGCTCGCCGCCGCCCTCATCGGTGGCTGCTCGATGATTCCCGTGTATGAGCGGCCCGCCGCGCCGGTGGATGCAGCCTTTCCAAACGCCAATGCACCCGGCACCGTGCCAGCCACCGGCGCGGGCGCCCTTGCGGCTTCCGACCTGCAGTGGCAGAGCTTCTTCAGCGATGCCCGCCTGCGCTCGCTGATTGAACTTGCGCTGGTGAACAACCGCGACCTGCGCGTGGCCGTGCTGAACATCGAGCAGGCGCGCGCGCAGTACCGTATCCGCAATGCAGGCCTGGGAGATAGACTTTTTCGGCCGCATCGCGAGCCTGAATGAAGTGGCGCTGGCCCAGTACCTGGCCATCGAGGAAAACCGCAAGGCCGCGCAGATCAGCCTGGTTGCAGCCGTCGCGACGGTCTACCTGAACATCCTGGCCGGCGAAGACCTGCTGGCCCTGACACGCCAGACGCTGGCCACGCGCGAGGAGTCCATGAAGCTCACCAAGCTGCGCCTTGACAATGGCGTCGCCTCCGAGCTGGACTTCCGCCAAGCCGAGTCGCTGGCCGAAGGCGCGCGCGTGACACTGGCGCAGCTTCAGCGCCAGCGCGCGCTGGATGAAAACGCCCTGGTCCTGCTCGTCGGCCAGGGCATTCCCGCCGGTGCCTTGCCGCCTGCGTCGACTGAAGCCGGGCTGACCGCGTCCGCAAACCTGCCCGATGTACCGGCCGGCCTGCCGTCCGACCTGTTGATGCGGCGGCCGGACATCCGCGGAGCCGAGCAGCAGCTGATTGCCAGCAACGCCAACATTGGCGCCGCGCGTGCGGCCTTCTTTCCGCGCATCTCGCTCACGGCGGGCATCGGCTCGGCCAGCAGTCAGCTCTCGGGCCTGTTCAGCAGCGGTACCTGGGGCCTCACTCTCGCGCCGCAGCTGGCGTTGCCGATTTTTGATGCGGGCCGCATCCAGGCGGGGCTTGAGTCGGCCACCGCCCAGCGCGCCATCGCCGTGGCCCAGTATGAAAAGGCCATCCAGGTGGCGTTCCGCGAAGTAGCCGACGCGCTGGCGGGTCGCGCCACGCTGGGTGAGCAGTTGCGCGCGCAGCAGGCACAGGCCAGTGCAGAGAGCCAGCGCTTGCGGCTGTCGGACCTGCGCTACCGCAACGGTGTGTCCAGCTACCTGGACCTGCTGGACGCCCAGCGCTCGCTGTTCCTGGCGCAGCAGGCCGTGGTGCAGACCCGCGTCGCCCGGCTGCAGAACCAGGTCACGCTGTACAAGACCCTTGGAGGCGGCTGGACCGAGCCGCAGCTGGCAGCGGCGCCCCAGCCTGCGCGGCAGGCCCCCTGAACCCGGGTTGGGGCAACAGCCGGAACGTCGAGGGACGCCCGGCGGCACCCTCGGGGGGTTTCCACCAAGGCCATCGCTATAATCAAAGGTTGTTTTGAAGCCACCCCTTTCCCCGAAAACCCCCGAGTTGCCCCGAATTTTTTGAGGACGCCATGAGCGACAACAGCCAGCCGAACGCCACGCAGGGTGCAGAACCCGGCGCCCATGAAGCCCACACCGGGCCCATCACCAACCCCAAGCAGTTGCTGATTGCGGTCTTCTTCTCTTTCGTCGTCCCTGTGTTCGCAATCATCGGGCTGGTTTATTTTGTGGTGTCGGGCTTCATGCCCTCAGGGACTTCAGACGCCGGCAGCATGGCGCTTGGCGGTGTGACGCAGGAGTCGCGCGAAAAGGCTGTCGCCGCCCGCATCCAGAAAGTCGGCACTGTTGAAGTGCGCGATGCCAACCGCCCGCTCCGGGGCGGCGAGGAAGTCTACAAGGCCGTTTGCGCCGCCTGCCACGTCGCAGGTGTGAGCGGCGCCCCCAAGGTGGGCGATGAGGCCGCCTGGGCACCACGCATCAAGACCGGCTTTGAAGCCCTGCTCAACTCAGCCCTCAAGGGCAAAGGCGCCATGGGAGCGCAGGGCGGCGGCGACTTTGAAGACCTTGAAGTGGCCAATGCCGTGGTGTACATGGCCAACAATTCCGGTGCGAAGTTCGAGGCGCCCAAGGCCCCCGCCGCCGCTGCAAGCGGTGCTGCTGCACCCGTGGCTGATGCCGCTGCTGCAGCGCCTGTAGCTGCGGCAGCCCCGGCTGCCGCACCCGCAGTGACTGCGCCTGCCGCAGCCGCACCTGCCGCAGCCGCACCCGTGATGGCTGCTGCCGCCGGTTCAGGCGCCGGAGAGGCCCTTTACAAGCAGGCCTGCGTGGCCTGCCACGTCGCAGGCGTTGCAGGAGCCCCCAAGCTCGGCGACAAGGCAGCCTGGGCGCCGCGCATCAAGACCGGTCTGGACGCCATGGTGGCCAGCGTCATCAAGGGCAAGGGCGCGATGCCTCCCAGGGGCGCATCCGCCGGGTCTGACGCGGACATCCGCGCTGCGGTCGAATACATGGTCAATGCGGCAAAGTAAGCAACCTCAGCTCCCGCAGGAAAGCCGGCTCGCAGCCGGCTTTTTTCATGGCGCTGCTGTTTGCGGCTTGACCGGTTGGCCAGCAGCAGGGCTCATGA
>CAZFKW010000028.1:16456-18382 GCA_964519795.1 uncultured Ramlibacter sp.
GGCAGCCCGCCTGATGGCTGTTCCTGTGGTACCCACAGCCCCTGCTCGATGGCCCCCGCTGCAATGCCTACATCCTGGGTATGCACCAGGCCAAAGCCGATGTCGGTGTCCAGGTAGAGCCAGCCACGATCATCCACGATGCAGCGCTGGACCCGGGCCGCCTTGCCCGTGTGAGCCGCAACAGAGAAGTCAGTGCCCACGCGCATCACAAGAGGCGTGGCTTCAAGCTCCACATAAACGCGCTGCGGCCCGTTCTGGAAGAACCAGCGCCCCTCGGCATCGGGTTCGTAGTTGCGCTGGATGAATTCAACCAGCTTTTCGTGCCTGAGCAACGAGCCTTTGGCTCCTGCCTGGCCACCAGCAAAAGGGCCAAGAGCCTGCACCCGATCGTCACGCATGTACCAGCCGCCGCGCGCATCGAGGCCCAGCCAGCCGTAGCAATGCGGTACGTTGGGCCACTTGGCAATGGCCTGCCTGACGATGTCATCCATGGCTCGGTTCCTTGCCGCATTGTGCCGCGAGCCAGCCGCCGACCGCATCGGGCATGCTTCTGACATGGCCGGGAACAGGGCCATGCGGGAAGCCCACATGCCCCCCGTGCGCAGGCTGCCACAGCGTCACATGGTCGCCCACTTCATGGCCGTGGGGCAGGCTCCAGGCGGGCACGAACGGATCATTGCGGGCATTGACGACCAGTGCGGGAATCCGGATGTGGTGCAGGTGCGGTTTGGCCGAAGCCCGGCCCCAGTAGTCCTCGGTACTCTTGAAGCCATGCAAAGGCGCGGTGAACACATTGTCGAATTCATACAGGTCGCGGGCGGCCAGCAAGGTGTCGCGGTCGAAAAGGCCGGGGTGCTGTGCCAGTTTGGCCAGGGCTTTGGGCTTCATGCTGCGCAGGAACATGCGGGTGTAGATCTGGCGGTTGACGCCCCGCCCGATGGCCCAGCCCCCTGCTGCGAGGTCAATCGGCGAGCAGACGGCGGCCACTGCGCTGACGACCCTGCCAGCCTCACTGCCCATCTCCTCGGCCCAGCGCAGAAGGGCATTGCCGCCAAGCGAGACACCAATGGCCAGGATGGGTCCGGCATGGTCGACACGCAGGCGCTGCAGCACCCAGCCGATCTCCTCGAAGTCCCCGGAGTGGTAGGCGCGCGGCGCCAGGTTCAGCTCGCCGCTGCATCCGCGGAAGTGCGGCACGGCAAAGTCAAAGCCGCGCTCCTGCGCGAAGTCGGCAAAGGCTTCGGCATAGTGGCTGCGAGAGGAACCCTCCAGACCGTGAAAGAGCACCAGGAGCACGTCGCGGGGGTTACCAGTCTGCAGAAAATCGACATCCACGAAGTCCTGGTCGGGCGTGTTCCAGCGTTCGCGGCGGTATTGCGGATGTTCGCCGAAAACGCGGCGCGAGTAGAGCGCCGGCCAGATCGTCTGCAGGTTGCCGCCGGGCAGCCACCAGGGAGCGACGTAGTTCAATGAAGCACCTGCGGCGGGCACAGTCAATGAAGCACCTGCGGCGCTTCGGACACCTCCTGCATTTCGCGCGGCGTGCCGGGGCTGGCATGGTGAGCCACCATGCGCCAGCCCTGCGCGGTCTTGTGATAGACATTGGTGGCAATGACGTAGGCCTGGCGCGGCCCTTCTGGCGTCATGAGTTCGATGCGCTCCAGCACGTTGTGTACGGCGCTGGCCAGGGATTCGATCTTGCGCACCCTGTCAGGCGTGGCGCGGATGCTGCCGTTGGCAAACATGGACTCGAATGCCGCGCGGATGGCGCCTGCGCCCACCATGCGCGGGCCGCCCGGGTGCACGCAGACGATTTCATCCTCGTCGGCCCAGCAGGCCATGAGTTTCTCGATGTCGCCCGCCTGCAGCGCTTCATAGAACGCGGCTTCGACATCATCGGCTGAGCCGCCAACGGTGGCTGCGTGG
>CAZFKW010000029.1:0-5319 GCA_964519795.1 uncultured Ramlibacter sp.
CGGCGCTCACCGGCCCGATCAACGAACTCGAACAGCGCGTGCTGGATTCCACACCGGCCATCGAGCGCTGGTTCCGGCTGGAATGGATGGAACACACCCCCCCGTTCTACAGCTCGGTCGACATCCGCAATGCCGGCTTCAAGCTCGCGCCGGTGGACACCAACCTCTACCCCGGCGGCTGGAACAACCTGACGCAGCACATGCTGCCTCTGGCAGTGCAGTCGGCCATGGCCGCCATCGAGAAGATCTGCCCCGAAGCCAAGAACCTGCTGGTCATCCCCGAGAACCACTCGCGCAACACCTTCTACCTGTCCAACCTGGTCCAGTTGAAGCGAATCTTCCAGATGGCAGGGCTGAATGTGCGCATCGGCTCGATCGACCCCGACATCAAGGAGCCGACGACCATCGAGCTGCAGGGCGGCGAGACCATCACGCTGGAGCCCGTCATCCGCAGCAAGCGGCGCCTGGGCCTGAAGAACTTCGACCCCTGCACCATCCTGCTGAACAACGACCTGTCGGCCGGCATCCCCGGCATTCTTGAAGACCTGCACGAGCAGTACCTGCTGCCGCCGCTGCATGCGGGCTGGTCGGTGCGCCGCAAGAGCAACCATTTCAAGAGCTACGAAGAAGTCTCCAAGCGCTTCGGCAAGCTGTTGGGCATTGACCCCTGGCTCATCAACCCGATGTTCAACCAGTGCGGCGAGGTCAACTTTGCCAAGGGCACGGGGATGGAGTGCCTGACCACCAACGTCGATGCGCTGCTGACCAAGATCAAGCGCAAGTACAAGGAATACGGCATCAACGAGAAGCCCTTTGTTGTCGTCAAGGCCGACAACGGCACCTACGGCATGGGCATCATGACCGTGCGCGACGTCAAGGACCTCGACGTCCTCGACCCGAAGTCGAAAAGCAGGATGTCCCTTGCCGGGGACGGCCAGGGCGTGCACGACGTCATCATCCAGGAAGGGGTGCTGACGAACGAGCGAATGAACGACGCCGTGGCCGAGCCCGTCGTCTACATGATGGACCGCTACGTGGTTGGCGGCTTCTACCGCATCCATGCCGAGCGCGGCGTTGATGAAAACCTCAACGCGCCGGGCTCCAGCTTTGTGCCGCTGGCCTTTGCCGAGAGCACCCAGATGCCGCAGCCCGGCGTGAAGCCGGGCGCGAGCGCGCCGAACCGCTTCTACATGTATGGCGTGATCGGCCGCCTTGCCATGCTCGCTGCCAGCTACGAGCTGGAAGCCACCGATCCTGACGCCGAGGTCTATGACTGAAGGGCGCAGCCTGGCGATAGCTGACATCAGTTGCTGCACTGCAACAAAACGCTGATTTCAGCGGTTTAGAGGATCAGGTCACTTGAATCGGCCCGCGCGAAGCGCAAAATAGCCAGCCCATGTAACGGAACCCCGCCGGCCCGCGCTTCTCAAGCGCAGACCATCAAGACGGGGGGTTTTAGTGCAAAGTTCGAAATCCTCACTCGCCGCCCTGACGGTCGGCGCTGTCGGAGTTGTCTACGGCGACATCGGCACCAGTGTCCTGTATGCCGTCAAGGAAGTCTTTGGCTCCGGCCATGTCGCTTTCACACCCGACAACGTCTTCGGCATCCTCTCCATCTTTTTCTGGACGCTGACCACCATCGTGTCAGTCAAGTACGTCGTGCTTGTGCTGCGCGCGGACAACGAGGGCGAGGGCGGCCTCATTGCCATGCTTGCGCTGGCGTCCCGGTCCGTCAAGGACAGGCCTGAACTGCGCAAGGTGCTGCTGCTGGTGGGCATTTTCGGCACCTGCCTGTTCTATGGCGACGGCGTCATCACGCCGGCCATCTCGGTGCTGTCAGCCGTGGAGGGGCTGGAGGTGATCTCTCCGGTCCTCAAGCCGTATGTGGTCCCGCTCACGCTCATGGTGCTGTTCGTGCTGTTCGTGGTGCAAAAGCGCGGCACCAGCGGCATCGGCAAGTTCTTCGGCCCCATCACCCTCGTCTGGTTCTTTGTGCTGGCGCTGCTGGGCGTGTCGCACATCGTCACCAACCCGGTCATCCTCTGGGCCGTCAGCCCGCACCATGCGCTGCGCTTCGTGTTTGACAACCCTGGCACCACCTTCATCATCCTTGGCGCGGTCGTGCTGTGCGTGACCGGCGCCGAGGCGCTCTATGCGGACCTCGGGCACTTCGGCAAGAAGCCGATCCGCCTGGCCTGGTTTGCCGTGGTCATGCCCGCCCTCACGCTCAACTACTTCGGCCAGGGCGCCCTGCTGCTGAAGAACCCCGAAGCTGTGAAGAACCCGTTCTATCTGATGGCGCCTGACTGGGCGCTTGTGCCGCTGGTGGTGCTTGCCACCATGGCCACGGTCATCGCCTCCCAGGCCCTGATTACGGGTGCATTCAGCGTCACCAAGCAGGCCGTCCAGCTGGGCTACCTGCCGCGTATGCAGATGCGCCACACCAGCGTGCGCGACACGGGCCAGATATACATGCCCTTCGTCAACTGGGGCCTGTTTGTGGCCATCGTGCTGGCCGTGGTGCTGTTCAAGTCGTCCAGCAACCTGGCAGCGGCCTATGGCGTGGCAGTGACCACCGACATGCTGATCACGACCATCCTCACCTTCTTTGTCATCCGCTACGGCTGGAAGTACCCGCTGTGGCTGTGCATTGCCGCCACGGGCGTCTTCTTCGTCGTGGACTTCGCCTTCTGGGCGTCCAACCTGCTCAAGCTGTTTGCCGGCGGCTGGTTCCCGCTGGCGATTGGCGGCGTGGTGTTCCTGCTGATGACCACCTGGAAGCAGGGCCGCCAGCTGCTGTCCGAGAAGATCAGGAGCGATGCGATCGACCTGCCCAGCTTCCTGGAGGCCGTGTTCGTCAGCCCGCCCTTGCGTGTGTCCGGCACGGCAGTGTTCCTGACCACCGAGACCGGCAGCGTGCCCAACGCCCTGCTCCACAACCTCAAGCACAACAAGGTGCTGCATGAACACAACCTGTTTGTCACCGTGCGGCATCATGAAGTGCCATGGATCGGGCTGGACAAGCGCGTGGCCATCGAGTCGCTGGGCCACCACTGCTGGCAGGTCGTCATTCACTACGGCTTCAAGAACGACCCGGACGTGCCGCGCGCGCTGGAGCAGATCCGTGCCCGCGGCTGCGAGATCGAAGCCATGACGACGAGCTACTTCCTCTCGCGCGATACGGTGGTGCCGACCATTGGCGGTGGCATGTCGCAATGGCGTGAGAAGCTGTTTGCCCAGATGCACCACAACGCCAGCGGTGCGGCGGACTTTTTGAACCTGCCGAGCGGGTCGGTGGTGGAGTTGGGATCGAAGATAGAGATCTAGACCGGCCCGCCCGGACTTCGGATGGCGGCGGGAGCGACAATCCCCGCATGCGATTTTTCAAGGATCTCAGCCTCAGCGCCTTCACCGCCGGCTTTGTGGCCGTACTCGTCGGCTTCACCAGCTCCGTGGCCATCGTTTTCCAGGCGGCCCTGGCCTTCAAGGCCACGCCGGAGATGATCAGTTCCTGGATGTGGGCCTTGGGCCTGGGCATGGGGCTGTGCTCTCTCATTCCGTCGCTGATCCTGCGCAAGCCCGTCATGGTGGCCTGGTCCACCCCCGGCGCCGCCGTGCTGGCCACGGCGGGCCTGGCGGGCGGCTTCTCCATGGCCGAGGCGGTGGGTGCCTTCATCGCGTGCGCGGCGCTGATCACGCTCTTCGGCATCACTGGCTGGTTCGAGAAGCTCATGAACCGCATCCCCATGGCGATTGCGTCCGCGCTGCTGGCGGGCGTGCTGGCGCGCTTCGGCCTGCAGGCGTTTGCGGCTGCCAGCACGGCCTTGCCGCTGGTGCTGCTGATGCTGGCCTGCTACCTTGTGGGCAGGCGCTTCATGCCGCGCTATGCGGTGGTCGTCACGCTGGCGGCGGCCATTGTCTATGTGGCGCTCAAGGGGCAGCTTGGCTGGACGGCCATCACCCTGGACTTCGCCCGGCCGGTGTTCACCATGCCGCAGTTCACGCTGAGCGCGCTCATCAGCCTGGCGGTGCCGCTGTTTGTGGTGACCATGGCCTCGCAGAACCTGCCGGGCGTGGCGGCCATCAAGGCGGCAGGGTACGACCTGCCCATCTCGAAGATCATCACCATGACGGGCCTTGCCACGCTGGTGCTCGCGCCCTTCGGGGCGTTCGCGCTCAACCTGAGCGCCATCACGGCCGCCATCTGCATGGGCCGCGAGGCGCACCCTGACCCGGACAGGCGCTACACTGCGGCGGTGTCTTGCGGTGCCATCTATGTACTGATCGGCGTGTTCGGCGCGGCGGTCACCGGTCTGCTGACGGCCTTTCCCGCAGAGCTGGTGGTTGCGATTGCCGGGCTGGCGCTGCTGGGCACGATTTCGTCCGCGCTGGCATCGGCTTTCCAGGACGAGCCGCGGCGCGAAGCGGCGCTCATCACATTCCTTGTCACGCTCAGCGGCGTCACAATAGCCGGGGTCGGCTCGGCGTTTTGGGGCGTGGTTGCAGGCACGATTGCGCTGTTTGTACAACAATACGGGCGGCGCGGCGCGGATTGATGCCGCACAGGCACGCCGTACCGCTCGGCACGCCGCTTCGCGATATGGTGCGGATTGCTTCCCCACTGCTTTCATCGAATGACCTCCATGAACATACTCTTCGTCGCTGACCCGCTCGACACCTTCAAGATCTACAAGGACACCACCTTCGCGATGATGCGCGAGGCGCAGAGGCGCGGTCACACCGTGTCGGCCTGCGAGTCAGCGCAGCTGACCTGGGTGCTGGGCGGCAAGGTCATGGGCCATGTGCGGGATGTCCACCTCACCGGCAATGAAGACGCCTGGTATGAGGAGACGGGCAAGCGCTTCGTGCCGCTGGCGTCCTTTGGCGCGGTCATCATGCGCAAGGACCCGCCGTTCGACTCCGAGTACTTCTACGCCACCCACCTGCTCGAGCAGGCCGAACGCGAGGGCGCCACGGTGTTCAACAAGCCGCGCGCGCTGCGCGACCACCCGGAGAAGCTGGCCATCATGGAGTTCCCCCAGTTCATCGGTCCCACGCTCGTGACGCGCGATGCGGGTGACATCAAGCGCTTTCATGCCGAGCACAAGGACATCATCCTCAAGCCGCTGGACGGAATGGGCGGCATGGGAATTTTCCGCGTGGGCCCGGATGGCCTGAACCTGGGCAGCATCACCGAGACGCTGAACCAGCACGGCCGGGTCACGGTCATGGTCCAGAAGTTCCTGCCTGAAATTGTGGAGGGCGACAAGCGCGTGCTCGTCATCGGCGGCAAGCCCGTGCCCTTCAGCCTGGCGCGCA
>CAZFKW010000029.1:5329-15528 GCA_964519795.1 uncultured Ramlibacter sp.
ATGGCCACGTCCTGGCCGCCGGCGGCAAGGGCGTGGCCATGCCCCTGACCGCGCGCGAGATGGAAATTGCCCAGGCGCTGGGCCCGGTGCTCGCAGCACGGGGCCTGCTGCTGGCCGGCATTGACGTCATCGGCAGCTGCGTGACCGAGATCAACGTGACCAGCCCCACCTGCTTCCAGGAGATCCATCAGCAGATGGGATTTGACGTCGCGAAGATGTTCATTGACGAGCTTGAGGCGGCATTGGCCTGAAAAAGCCTGGGCCGTGCCTTCCGGCATCCGGCCGAGTGTGCCTCGCCCCTGAAGCAACCGCTGCGGTCCGCTCCGGTTCAGGCCAGCGCGCCGTCCGCAAAGACCATGAGCTCCCCCGGCTCGAACGCGGTCCAGCGTTCATCGGTCGTCAGCGGTGTCGTCACCACCACGGCCACACGGTCTGTCGGCGTGGTGGCTTCGGCAAAGTTGATGCTCAGGTCTTCGTCGCTCAGCGAGGCATGGGCGAACGGGTGCTTGCGCAGCACATAGTGCAGCTGGGTGGACGCATGCGTCCACAGCGCCTGGCCGTTGGAGAGCATGAAATTGAAGGTGCCGTGGCGGGAGATGCGCGGCGTGAGTTCGCGCAGCGTGAGCGTCAGCTCCTCCACCGTGGGCACGCCCGCATGGGACTTGGCCAGCTCCTGCATGATCCAGCAGAAGGCGCGCTCGCTGTCCGTCGTGCCCACAGGCCTGAAGCTGCCGTGCAGGCGCGGGTGAAAGTCCTTGAGGTCGCCGTTGTGCGCGAACACCCAGTAGCGGCCCCAGAGTTCACGCACAAACGGGTGGCAGTTCTCAAGGGAGATCTCGCCCTGCGTGGCCTTGCGGATGTGCGCAATGACGTTGCGGCTCTTGATGGGGTAGCGCCGGATCAACTGCGCCACCGGCGAATCGAAGGCCGGCGAGTGGTCCACAAAATGCCGCAGCCCGCGCCCCTCGAAGAAGGCAATGCCCCAGCCGTCCGCATGGTGGTCGGTGCGCCCGCCACGCTCGGCAAATCCCGTGAAGGAGAACATCACGTCCGTCGGCGTATTGCAGTTCATCCCGAGCAGCTGGCACATGGGCTTGATTGTGTCATTTCAGTGGCGGCGCATCGCCAGGCCTGGCCGGCACGCGCAGCTGCCACGCGGCCACCACCGCCAGCGCGCAGAGCGCGGCGAGCATCAGGAACGACTCGTTGAACGCGGCCAGCCGCGCCGGGCTGGTGGCCGGATGGGTCAACGAGTCGCCATGCGCGGCGAGGCGCCACTCAAGCACGATGGCGCACAGGCTCACGCCGGCGGCGCCGCCGAGCATCCGCATGAAGTTGATGCTGCTGGAGCCCTGGGGCACCAGAGCCTTGTCCAGCCCGCGCATGGAGCCCAGGTTGAGCGAGGGCAGGATGAAGCCCAGGCCAATGCGCCCCAGGATGGCCCAGAGCACCAGCAGCCAGATGGCGCTTTGCAGGTTGATGGTGACCATCAGCGCGAACGAGACGGCCAGCAAGGCCAGGCCAGTGCTCACCAGCAGGTAGGTCGGCTGGCGGTCAGCGAGCCGGCCCACCACCGCAATGGTCAGCGCCAGGATGAAGCCCGCCGGCAGCAGGATGGTGCCGACATAAGAGGCAGACAGGCCCAGCCCGAGCTGCATGTACACCGGCAGCAGGTAAGTGGAGCCGAAGAGGGCCGTGCCATAGATGAAGGCCACGACGCTGCCCATGGCGAACTGCCGGTAGCTGAAGAGCGTGAGATTCATCAGCGGCTCGCCACCCCTGCGGGCCAGCCGCTGCTGCCACCAGACGAATGCCGTGAACGCCAGGGCGGAGCCCGCCAGCAACAACAGGCCGGTGGTGGGCGTGCCGCCACTGAGCTCCACCAGGCCATTGAGCAGGCACAGCGTGCCGGTGGCTCCGAGCACCAGCCCGCGCCAGTCCAGCGCCGCGCCCTGCCGGTTGGCGGCCACGCCGCCTGGCGATGAGTCGGGCACAAACTTGCGCGACATGTACAGCGAGGCCAGGCAGAAAGGCACGACCATGAAGAAGATGGAGCGCCAGCCAAACAGGTCCACCAGCACCCCACCGATACTCGGCCCGATGGCCGGTGCCAGCACCACGCCCATGCCGAAGAAGCCGCTGGCACGGCCCTGCTCATGCGGCTCGAACGCCCGCATGATGATGATGGCCGGGATCGGCTGCACCACCCCGGCCGCCAGGCCTTCGGCGACGCGCGAGGCCAGAACGAGACCGTAGTCATTGGCGAACCCGCCCACGACACCCCCCGCAAGCAGCAGCCACATGCAGCCCGCATAGGTGCGGCGGTAGCCATAGCGCGCCAGCAGCCACGGCGTGGTCAGCATGGACACGGTCATGGCCACCATGAAGCCTGAAGACACCCACTGCGCCCGCTCCTGGCCCAGCGTGAAATGGTGGCTCATGTCCGGAATGGCCACGTTGACGATGGTCGACGACATGATCGACGCCATCGTGCCGATCATCACCGACAGGAGCAGCAGCCAGCGGTAGCGCCCGCCGTAGCGTTGCTGCAGCTGGGCGAGGCTGGAGTTGGAGTCGTTCAAGGCCGGCCCCCTGCCAGGCAGGTCAGGAGCGCGGCTCGGACCAGAGCTTGCCGCCCGTGGCCCAGTTGTCCTTGCGGATGTCCGTGATGATGATGTCCACGGAATCGGGCTTGCAGTCCAGGGCCTCGACGGCGGCCTGGGTTACTTTCTCGACAAGGGCTTTTTTCTGCTCGGGCGTGCGGCCCTCGAACATCTCGACGTGAATGGTGGGCATGGGATTCCTTGGAATTTCAGAAGAGGGTGGTGCTGCTGGAGCCGGATTGGGAGCCGATGGAACTGCCGGCGACGCAGGCCGCGCAGATGCAAGCCTTGTTGCGCGAAGCCGGGGGAATGCGTGACAGCAACGCCTCGCTGAAGCTGGCCTGCGTGCACCAGCATGGCGGCTGCCTGACGCCGGACTCACGCTCGACTTCCATCGCGCACCGATTGGCCTGGCCGCAGAGCGGGCAGAGCACCGGGTCGGGTGTGGGTCGTGCGGAGGACATGCCTGCCAGTTTAAGCCCTCAACGACAGCACATGCCCCACGCGGGGGTCGCCCTTGCCACCAAGCACCTGCGCATAGGCTTGCTGCACAGCCCCAGGGCCGGCATGCCGCTCGACGGTCATCCACGGTGACTGGGGGTCAGACACGCGGACTGCAAACCCGCGCCAGGCCGCCACCATGCGTGCGCCGAACTCGGCTCCGCCCCAGTCCGCCACGCGCTTTTTGACCTGCGCAGGCGCAAAGAACAGCACAGGCTTGGGCCCGGCCAGGTCCTTTCCGCCCCCGAGCTCGGATACATGCGTCCCGCCAATCGAGCAGCTGTACTTGAGGTTGGCAAACCGGGAATGCACTTCCTTTCGGAAGGCTGCATTGCCGGCAAAGTCCACATACACACAGGCCGCATCGGCCGCGACCTGGTCCAGCTCGCCATAGGCCAGCACGCGCGTGTAACACCCCAGGCTCTCACAGAACGCCTTGTTGCCCGCAGAGGTGAGTCCCACCACCTCGATCCCCGGCCGCTTGATCAGCTCTGCCGCTGTCCCATACGCCGTCTTGCTGGACGCGCTCGACAGGAGCATGGTGTTCGCGCCAAAGAAAGCGTTGTCGTCCATGAAGTCGTCGATCAGCCAGGACGTCATGTACAGAGGCCGCAGCAGCGACTGCAGGTCTTCGGTCCCGGCCGTGTAGAAAGGATCGGTGGACACGCGGGTGTACTGGTTGTACACCGCATGCAGCGCGGCGCGGTGCGGCGTGCCGTCTGCAAAGCCCTGGGCCGACAGGCGCTGCGGCTGCAGCACCGCATGCGAGGCCATGGGGAAGTAACCATACAGCCGCTCGCCCACCGCCACGCCAGGGTGCAGGGACTGCACCACATCGGCAAAGCCCCACACCGGGATCATGCCCCAGCCGTCTTCCCCCGTCGGGTAGAACTGCCAGTAGTTCATCATGTCGCCAAAGGCGGCATAGGTGATGTTGTTGGAGGTGAGCGCGAAGGAATCCACGCGCACCCGCACCTGGCCGTCGGCCAGGGGAGCATCGGCGGCCTCCACGAGGCGGGTGGTGGGGAGCTGGTCCTTGCGGACCTGGAGCTGGGTGGTGGTCATGGCCGCAACCTTAAGGGAAGCGGCCTGCCACGGCAAGCGGGCAGGCCTGCAGGGGAATCACGCAGGCGACACGGGGGCCGGGCCTGCGTGAGCCGGAACATCAAACCAGGGTGATGGTCACGTCGATATTGCCGCGCGTGGCGTTGGAGTACGGGCACACCTGGTGCGCCGTGTCCACCAGGGCCTGGGCGGCAGCGCGGTCCATGCCGGGAAGGCTCACGTTCAGGCGCGCGGCAATGCCGTAGGCCTTGCCCACGGGGCCAAGGTCGACTTCAGCATCAATGGACAGGTCGGCCGGCAGGGTGATCTTCTGCATGCCTGCCACAGCCTTCATCGCACCGATGAAGCAGGCCGAGTAGCCTGCGGCAAACAGCTGCTCGGGGTTGGTGCCGGTGCCGGATGTGCCGGGGGAAGACAGCGTCACGTCCAGGCGGCCATCGCTGGATTTGGAAGCGCCATCGCGGCCACCGGTGGTGTGGGCCTTGGCGGTGTAGAGAACTTTGTCGAGCTTGGCGGTCATGGTGATTCCTTTGGTGGTTGGGTGGGGAAATGCTTCTTCGGTTGAAGGAAGCGGGTTGAAAAAGCGGTTGAACAAATTAGTGTGGCCTGGAAGCTTGGCAAGATGCAGTTGAGGCAAGCCTCGGTGGTCAGCCCGTCAGCCGCTGGCGCAAGGCCTGCATCTGCTGCGTGAGCGACACGAGTTCAGGAATGGAGCACTGCGTGGCACTGAGCACGCAGCCCGGGATTTTTGCGGCTTTGGCCTTGAGCTTGCGACCCGCAGCCGTGAGGCTGATGTGCACGCGCCGCTCGTCATCCACAGCGCGGATGCGCGCTACCAGGCCGGACGTTTCCATGCGCTTGAGCAGCGGCGTGAGCGTGCCCGAGTCAAGAAACAGCCGCTCACCCAGCTCGGACACCATCAGCCCGTCGCGCTCCCACAGCACCAGCATGACCAGGTACTGCGGGTAGGTCAGGCCAAGTTCGTCCAGCAGGGGCTTGTACAGCTTGGTCATGGCCAGCGATGTGGAATACATCGCAAAGCACAGCTGGTTGTCCAGCAGCAGGGCCTGGTCGGTGGTGAGCTTGGGCGTTGGCATGGGTGGATTGTAGAACACAATTAGATTGTGTGCAATCTAATACCCAAAGGCCGAAGCAGGCTATCCGGCGAGCGCATCCAGTGGACTCGCCGTGCCGCCAGCGTGCACCTTCAGCACATGGGTGTAGATCATGGTGGTGCTGACATCGCTGTGGCCCAGGAGTTCCTGCACTGTGCGAATGTCCGTTCCCGCCTGCAGTAGATGGGTGGCAAAGCTGTGGCGCAACGTGTGAACGGATACCGGCTTGGCAATCCCGGCCTGGACCACTGCGCGCTTCAAGGCGCGTTGCAGGCGTTCCTCATACAGGTGGTGCCTGCGCTCCACACCCGTGCGGGGGTCTACCGAGAAGGTGGGGGAGGGAAAGAGCCAGAACCACGCCCATGTGTGCCCGACCTTGGGGTACTTTGCGTCCAGAGCATGAGGTGTCTCGACACCGGTGCGCTTTGACTGGCGGTCGCCTTCCCACGTAGCGCGTGCGGCGAGCATCTGCATGCGCAGTGCCGGCGCAAGCGACCTGGGCAGCATGACCACACGGTCCTTGTTGCCCTTGGCCTCACGCACGATGATGGCGTGGCGGTCAAAGTCGACGTCCTTGATGCGCAACCGAAGACCTTCCATCAGCCGCATGCCTGTTCCGTACAGCAGGCGCGTCAGCAAGGCCATCTGGCCGTCCAGGTGACACAGAATGCCGGCGACCTCGTCCTTGGTCAGAACGGACGGGATCCGGCGGGTTGACGAAGGGCGCTTTATGCCCTCCATCCAGGGAAGCTCCGAGCCCAGAACCTCGCGGTACAAAAACAGGATGGCGCTCAACGCCTGGTTGTGGGTGGAAGAGGACACCCGCCTTTCGGTGGCCAGCATGGTCAGGAACGCCTCGACCTCAGGCGCGCCCATGTCGCGCGGGTGCCGCAACTTGTGCCAGCGGATGAAAAACCGGATCCAGTAAAGGTACACCTTTTCAGTGCTGAGGCTATAGTGCAAATACCGTGCGCGTTCACGGACCTGGTCAAGCAGGCGGGTAGAACGCAAAGCGGGAGTGCCGGGTTTCATGGCAGAGTTTAATACTGTTTATCTACACAGTATATTGGCTTGAAACCTAATGTACAAGCCGTATTGAGGAGGTCCACGTGTCCAGAATAATTCGCAGCCGCCAGAATCATCCGCAGGCTTTGCGGTGGACATTACGTTAGCGCCTAAGAAAAATGGCATCTCGCGCTCTTGCACTATTGGTATTCGGAATAGGCGGTCCACTAGTCGGAGGGGTCTTTGCGCTTTGGGCAGTGGCAGCAAGCGCAGGCGGCGCCGCATTCGCTGGGCTGGTCTTTGCTTTTATTGCCATTCCTCCCGCTGTCGCAGCTGGCGGAGTTTTTCTAGCCTTAGCTTCCATCTACGTTCGGTTGTTTCGGCGGTCGGCGTTGAACTTCCTTCCGGGCTGTGCGCTCGGCTTGATATCAGGCTATCTGGTCATGAGTGGGCTCGATCTCGCCATAGGGCAAAAACCACACTCCGATTTCTGGAGACTTGTTCAAGCAGGCGCTTTTGCGGGCGGCGTTTGCGGCGGTGCCTTTTCCTTACTGCGACCGTCAGGCGTTAGTATTCGAGAAAAAGGACTTCGCTTGAAGCAAATCGCAGACACCGCGCAGCTCAATTCATTCGGGACCCTTGATGGTCTACATGGAATCTGCCCCTCCTGCAAGGCAGTAATTCGCCTTTCGTCTGAGGCATGCATCCTGTGCGATGCTTCCTTTGACGAACAGTCCACCTGGCAAGTAATGCCGCTCTCGTCCGATCAGCTTCAACTTTGCACCACAGCGCTAACAGGTCAATCCACCGGATCGCCTAAGGCGACCGGTGATTTCCAACGTTAGGCGGCATGAATAGTCATCCGGTTCTCGACGATCCAAGACTTTTGACGCAGAAACGGGATCTGCGCTTGGTGGGAGGCGTTTGCTTGTGTTCGTTTTTGACAATGTTCACCTTGGCATTCGCTCTTCCTGCATCCTTCAACGAGATGCTGTTGATCCGAGAGTTTGTAGTTGGGGCTAGAGAGTGGCTCCCGAATGTGCATCTCGTTGCGGTACGAGCGGCGCAACCCGATCGCGTTGAGGCATTCTTGGTCATTGGGCTAGTGATAAACGTTCTGTCATTTCTTACATTCATAGTTTGGCGGCCGTCGAGCCGGCGCCTTCCTCCGTTGAAGTCTTGGGACGAGAAAGTGTTGATGGTGCTATTGCTCTCGCTCGCGGTAGCGATCATCTCTGCGGTTTGGTGGAATCCAGCAATTGCAGAGTTCGCGACCGGTCCAGGGGCAGGCCGTCTTAGTAGGGCGATTGCAACTGGACTCTCGGGACCGGTGGGAACGGCTACCGTCCTTAATGTGCTCTTTTGCCTCGGTCCTCTCACACTTGCGGTTTTTCTTTGGTTATTTCTAACCAGGCCGGTGGCCAAGCTGCGGGAATTTCCTCCAGGAGGTGCAAGCGGTGCTGCCTAACAGGTCAGTCAAAGCGGACGCACATGTGCATCCAGTCCATGCGCAGACATCGCAAATGTGCGCCGCTTACTTCCGACGTTAGGCATATGAAACCACGCCTCTTCATCGCGTCGTCTGTCGAAGGCCTTGATGTTGCCTACGCTGTTCAGGAGAATCTCGAATACGAGTTCGAGGTCACGGTTTGGCCACAGGGAGTCTTTCAACTCAGCGAGACAGCTCTAACGTCACTGCTCGCAGGCTTGCACTCCTTCGACGGGGCTGTCTTCGCCTTCAGCCCGGATGACACGGCCGTAGTACGCGGCAGAGAACAACCGGCAGTTCGAGACAACGTCTTGTTTGAACTGGGCCTCTTCATTGGAAGGTTGGGGCCGGACAAGTGCTTCGTACTCAAGCCGCGAACTTTCTCAGAGTTGCACTTCCCGTCCGACTTACTTGGCCTCACGCCCGCATCGTACGACGGTGAGCGGTCGGACAAGAATGTGACTGCGGCTGTCGGCCCAGCCTGCAACAAGATTCGCAAGGCGCTGCAACCCGCGTCCGCGCCCACCACGCCGCCACGGTCTCATGACCCAATCGAGTCTTTCGTCGTCACTCACCCACTTCGCCTATTCTTCACCCCGCCCAATCGCTCGAAACGCATGCGGTTCGAGCCAGAGGGACGGATAGTGGAGGGCAACAATCGGAATGAACACTCGTGGCGCGTCCTTGGTGGCAAGCTTGAATTGCTCCAACTGGACGGACGAGTGCACAGTCGCTTCGTGTTCGACGCAGACTCGCAGACCTTCAAGCACACCAACGACAGCGACACGCTCTCCATTCGAGATCAGTTCATTGTTATTGACCGGTCACAGTAGCGCACATATGCCTAACCCTTCGCTCAAGCGGATCTCCACCGGCAAGGCGCCTGGGCCGCGCGGAGCCCACTGCGTTCATCATGCACCGCGCGGCCCAGGCGCCTTGCCGATGGCGTCCGCTCAGCTCAAACGTTATAAGTCAGTTGGAGCACGTGGTGACAAAAGGCACACAGTCGCGTAAAATTCCGGTATGAAGCCTTTTCGCTGGGGTCCAGAAAAGAACGAGTCGCTCAAGTTGTCTCGCGGAGTGTCTTTTGAGAGCATCGTTGTAGCAGTCGAGTCCGAAGGGTTGCTTGATATTGTGGAGCACCCTAACAAGTCCAGGTATCCGAATCAAAGGGTGCTCGTGGTCTCGTTTGACGGCTACGTCTATCTGATTCCTTTTGTCGAGGCGGCAGATCATTTTTTCCTTAAAACCGTGATTCCGAGTCGCAAGGCGACACGGATCTATCTGCAGCAAGGTGAACCGAATGTCAAACGTTGACGCCTATGAACGAGAAGTCCTGTCTGCCTTTGAGAAAGGCAATCTCAAGTCTGTCGCGACGAAATCTGAACTCGAAAAATTCAGAGGGGCAGCGAGGGCTACTGCTGTAAAAGACCGCAGGGTAAATATTCGCCTTTCTTCAATCGATCTGAGCGATATCCAGGTCAAAGCGCTCGAGGAGGGCATGCCCTATCAAACGTTGATTGCGAGTGTGTTGCACAAGTATGTCAGCGGCCGCCTTGTTGAAAAATCGGGACTTGTAGCTGGTCGCCCAACACGGACGGCCCGCAAGCGGACCGCTGGTTAGCTTCGACATCAGGCGCCACAGACACACCTCGTACTGCCATGGATCTCACCACCTGGTTGCTTTACCTGGCCGCGGCGATCGGCTTGTCGATGTCGCCCGGTCCAAACGGACTGCTTGCCCTCACTCATGGAGCGCTGTACGGACGTCGAAGGACCATGAACACGATCCTTGGCGGCGCAGTTGGCTTCGTCGTGCTCATTGGACTCTCGATGTTTGGTATTGGGGCTTTGCTTCAATCATCAGTCGTATGGTTGACGATTCTTAAGTGGGTTGGGGGTGCATATCTAATCTTTCTCGGCGTTCAGGTCTGGCGGTCGCCGCCCATCAACCTTGAACCAGGGCAAGCGGTTCAGTTCACTACGTCCATGGAGTTGTTCCGGCAGGGTGCGTTGTCCGCAGTGACGAATCCCAAGGGTTTGCTCTTCTTTGCAGCGTTCTTGCCGCAATTCGTTGATCCCTCGCGCAGTCTTCTGGTGCAGTTTGCAGTAATGGCGGGGACCTTTGCGCTCGTTGAGATCGTCACGGAGTTCGCGCTCGCAAGCGCCGCGCATCGTTTGAGCCCGTGGCTTCGTAGGGTTGGGAAACAGTTCAATCGCGCTTGTGGTGGGGCCTTCATTGCCATTGGTGCAGCGTTGCCGTTGCGTAGCTGAGTCAGCGCTCGGCGTTGCCCGCTTACTTCGAACGTTGGGCGTCACCAGCTGCGTTTGCGAAGCGCCTGGATGGCGAGCTCGAACAGGGATACCCGATGACCATAGACCCGCAAACTGCTGCAACCCTCGGTTTCCCGAAGCCTGAGT
>CAZFKW010000029.1:15538-18220 GCA_964519795.1 uncultured Ramlibacter sp.
GAGCGAGAGCGCCGATGGTTGTGTCGTGATTGAGCGGTGGAAAGCCACCGAACCCTGTTCGCAGGCGCGCATGGCTGATCGCTTGAGCAAGGTGCGGTGACGTTTAACATGTCAATCCAGAACGACGGCCTGCGGTCGCAGGCTGCTGCCCAACGTTAAGTAACACAGGAACCAACCCTCACCATGTCCGAGAAGAATAAAGCTCTCGTCAATGCTTTCGTTGAAGCAATCAACGAGCAAGACTGGCCTCGCCTGCTTGGGCTAGTCGGTGAGCGTTTTGTCAGGCACAGCGTTGCCGCAGGTGAATCGAGTGTTCAGTCCGCAGAGGCATTAGTGGCATTTCTCAAGATGGAGTTCGCCACGTTCCCAGATGCACGCGAAACGCTCTTGGACCTCGTGGCAGAAGATGACAAAGTCGCCGCCAGGCATCAGTTTCGAGGAACCCAGCTCGGTCCAATGGGGCCCTACCCGGCCTCTGGGCGAGTGCTTAACGCAACGTATCTGGCCATCTATCGTATCGAGAACGACCGCATCGTCGAGGCTTGGGCGGAGTGGGACAACCTGGCCGGGCTTAAGCAGTTGGGCCATCACACTGCGGCCTAACCCTTCCAAAAGCAAATGAACGCGAGCAAGCCCGCATTGCGCCGCTCCTTGAAGTCTGACCTCGCTCGTGTTGATGCGCACGTTGTGCGGAACGACGGCCTGCGGCTGAAGACTGATCTCCAACTTTAGGCGGCTCAAATGGCCCATCCCAGCATTGCTCATGTCTATGACCAGCTCGCCTTGCGGTGGCAGGATGACAAATTCAGCCGTATAGACGGTGTACGCCAGCACGAACGAGCTCTCGCGTTTCTCGGTTCACCGGATCACGGCTGGGCTTTGAATGTTGGGTGCGGCTGCAATACGAGGTTCAATGCCTTGCTGCGCGAGCACGGCCTTCACCTTGAAGGAGTTGATGTTTCGGAGCAGATGGTCGCGCTTGCCAGGGCGGCGGATCCATCCGTTGTGCTCCACCACGCGGACGTCTGTGACTGGGAGCCGCCTCGGAAGTATCGCTTGGTCTCGGCATGGGACAGCATCTGGCACGTGAACCTTCAGCGTCAGCGGCCGCTGATGCTGAAGCTGATGGATGCGCTCGAAATCGGGGGGGTCTTTCTGTTTACGGCCGGAGGACTGGACGGACCGAGCGAGCACTTCGACTCGACGATGGGGCCGGAGGTGTACTACTCCACCCTGGGCATCCCTGGTCTGCTTGAAGTCTTGAAGGACGGGCGTTGCGTTTGTCGCCATCTCGAGTTCGATCAGTTCCCGCAGAATCACCTTGCCGTCATCGCACAAAGAGTTGCCTAACCGGTGGCTCGACCGCGCAGGGCACCATCGTTCTACTTCCATGCAACACCCTGCCGCGCCATTGACCATCCGCATGGGCGTCCTTGCGGGCTTTGCTGCGGCACTGAAGCGCGAAAGAAGGGCACCTTGAGGAAATGGCTTGTGAGCGCAGCAGTGTTTGTTTGTACTGCCATGGTGACGGCGGTAGCAGGTTTCTTTCTTGGGCTTCTTCTGTTGGGCCCACATTCCGATCTGCTGCCGGAGGTGGTCCGGGTGCCTGCGGCTTTGTTGATCTGGGCGGGAGTTATCGGAATTCCGGTTTGGCTGTCCTGCAAGACGTTTTTGAAATATGCTGCAAAAGAGACGTGATTTTTTGTTCAAGTAGGCGCTGTGTAACTCATGACATACGAAATTCAACACCAGGAGAACGGCGCAAAGGGCGCGTTCCATGTCCAGAAAGACGGCCAGCGCCTGGCCGAGATGAGCTACAGCCGCACGAACGAATCCATGGTCATCATTGATCACACGGAAGTGGATGCCTCGCTCGGCGGCCAGGGGGTCGGCCGCGCGCTGCTCGGCGCACTGGTGGAGTGGGCCCGGGCGACGAACACCAAGGTCATCCCGCTCTGCCCGTTCGCCAAGGCGCAGTTCGGCAAGGATCCGTCGCTCCGGGATGTGCTCGTCCAGGCGGGTTGAAACCACGCATATACTCGCATCGTCACGCACTCACTGCGTGATACGGGATTGGAGTCCCGTGAACGAGGCTCTCGAAAGCCGCAAACCTGCAAAGCCTTGCGGCTTTTGCATCTGTGCCCCTGCGTTTCAGGTGGCCCGGATGGGGGGACGCAAGTCCCGCCGGTTCGCCTGTCGTTCCCGGTACTCCAACTCGTTCGGGCCACCGCCACTCGTCGAAGTGGCGGTGGTTGTAGACCCCAACGGAGCGTACCCATGACCACAACAATTCAAAGTCAACGACTCGCAGTACTCATCGACGCGGAGAACGCCCGCGCCGCCGACATGCCCCAGGTGATGGCGCAGATCCTTTTGCTGGGCCGGCCCACCGTGTGCCGTGCCTACGGCGACTGGACCACACCCCAGCTCACGCCGTGGAAGAAAATCCTGGCAGAGTTCGGCATCCGCACCTGCCAGCAGTTCAGCTACCGCAAGGGCAAGAACTCAAGCGACAGCGCGCTGATCATGGACGCCATGGAGCTGCTGTACCTGGAGAAGGTGGATGCGTTCTGCATCGTGTCGTCAGACTGCGACTTCACCGGCCTGGCGGGGCGCATCCGGGAAAGGGGGCCGGTGGTCTATGGCTTTGGCGAGAAGAACACCATGCGGGCGTTTGTGGCG
>CAZFKW010000030.1:0-2361 GCA_964519795.1 uncultured Ramlibacter sp.
AGTTCCGCTACATCAAGGGCAAGAACTCATCAGACGGCGCGCTGATCATGGACGCGATGGAGCTGCTCCACGCTCGCGAAGTGGATGGCTTCTGCATCGTCTCGTCCGACAGCGACTTCACCGGCCTCTGCACGCGCATCCGGGAGAAGGGGTTGCGTGTGTATGGATTCGGCATGCGGCAGACCATGCGGGCGTTTGTCGCGGCCCGCGACGAGTTTGTTTATCTGGATGGAGAGACTTCTTGCTAACCTGGCTGCTCCCATGACGTTCACCTGTCCACAACAGCGTCTCATTGCAAGACCCGACGCCGACCCCGATGTGGAAGAAGCCTGGGATCTGGAAACGGATCGAAGGGAGGCATCATTGGATTCGGGCTCCGTAGCCGCAATACCTGCACAGGAAGTCATGAAACGACTTCGACCAATGCTGGCTCACGGTGCAAGACTGGCCCCACGCGCAAAACGGGGGGATTTTCCAGGCTCTTGAGCCCTGCCATTGAGCCGGTCTATACTTAAACGATGGATGCACAACTCCTTTCACAGGCGCGCAAACTCAGCGTGCAAGACCAGATCGAGTTGGTGGAGGCTCTCTGGGATGGCATCGCGGCGCGCAATGCGGCTCCGCCGCCTACCCAAGTTCAAAAGACGGAACTTGACCGCCGTCTTGCGGAGCATCACGCGAGCCCGGATGACGTGGTCTCCTGGAGTGAAGTCAAGGCATCCGCACTCGCCCGAATCGGGCAATGAATCTGGCGGTTTCTTTCCGTCGCGCTGCCCGCGCAGAGTTCATAGAGGCAGCAGCGTGGTACGAACTGCAGCGTCCAACTCTCGGGGCTGAGTTCATCACTGAAATTGATCGTTGTGTGGCACTCGCCTCAGGCGACCCCTGTCGGTTCCCAGTTGTCCATGGCGATATTCGCCGCATTGTTGCAGAACGCTTTCCATACAGCGTCTACTATCGTGCGGAGGCTGACCGCGTTGTCGTCCTCGCCGTCTTCCATGCCAGTCGCAACCCCCTTACCTGGCATCAGAGGACCTGACAAGGCGCTCGGGCGAGCTGCTTTTTTTGGCCCCCCGCAGATCGGGTGCGTAGGGCGCCCTGCGTAGCGAAATCAAGGGGGAGGGAGGGCGAAGCCCGGACGGAGGACATTCGCGGAGCAGAGCGCCCTGCCCGCCTGATCCCGACGCAACGCAGGCATGACGAACAAAACCTCACGCCCGGCCAGGCAGCCAGCCGAAGCCAGCCACAAGTAAATCACATCGCAGCCAGCGCAGCCACAGCCAGCGGATAACCCTGCACCCCGAACCCCACCATCACAGCCTTGGCCGCCGGCGATATATACGAGTGATGCCGGAACGCCTCGCGCGCATGCACGTTGGAAATGTGCAGCTCAATCAGCACAACACCGGTGCCCTTGATCGCGTCATGCAGCGCAATGCTCGTGTGTGTATAGGCTCCCGCATTCAGGATCACTCCCGCCAGGCCACCCGCCGCATGCAACTTGCCGGCCTCATGGATCCAGTCCACCAGCACGCCTTCGTGGTTGCTCTGGCGGAAGTCGAGCTTGAAACCGTGCGTGGCGCAGGCTGCGGCGCTGAGCTTTTCAACATCGGCAAGCGTCTGCGAGCCATAGATGTGCGGCTCGCGCATGCCCAGCAGGTTGAGGTTGGGGCCATTGAGGATAAGGACGGTTTTCATTGGACGGCTTCAAGAAAGTCTGAGACAAGTTTGGCAAAGGACATGGGTTTCTCTGTGGCGCTCAGGTGCGCCGTGTTCATGGCATGCAACTGTGCACCCGATATCGCCAGCGAAATGGCGCGCGACATGTCCTCCGGCGTGGACTCGTCGCGCTTGCCGTAGATCACGAGCGAGTGGCAGTGGATCAGGCCGTTGCTGGTGCGGAAGTCCATGCCAAGGATGGCTTCGCAACAGGCAATGTAGGCATGCGGGTCGGTGGCCTCCAGCGTCGCGCGGATGCGCTCTACCCGCTGCGCCCCGCCATTGATGGTGTCCGCCCGGAACTCGCGGGTGAACCAGCGCTGCATCGTCTGCTCGGCAATGGCCTGCAGGCCCTCCTTGCGCACCGTCTCGATGCGCTCGCGCCACGCGGCGCGGCGCGCTTCGTCGAAATGGTTCGCCGAGTTGGCCACCACAATGCTGCGGATCATCTGCGGGTAGCGCACTGCCAGGGCCTGCGCCACCATGCCCCCCATGGACAGGCCGATGAAGTGAACCGGCTTCTTCGCCTGCTCCGCGATGAGCGACGCCACGTCCTCGGCCAGCGCCATCATGGTGTAAGGACCCGGCACCACCTCTGACTTGCCGTGGCCCCTGTGGTCGTAGCGCAATACGGTATAGCGC
>CAZFKW010000030.1:2455-9615 GCA_964519795.1 uncultured Ramlibacter sp.
CTTGACGAAGTTCAGTTGCGGCATGCGCCCAGGTTCCTTTGTGGTGGGGCCGGCGCATGCCGGCATCAGGGCCACATTGTGCCGCCAGAATCCATATCTGGAAGTGCCGCCTCGTCCAGGATGTCCAGGTCGTCCGGCGGCGTGCTGAGTGGAAATCGACCGACTCGATGTTTTTTCCGGCTGCGCCTGGCGATGTCACTGCGTGACATGCGTCGTGCCTGCGCGCCTGATCTCGCCGGCCAGCTCTGCCGGGTAGATCAATTCACGCAGAAAGCCGGCGTCATCACGCACGCGCTGCGCAGCATCGTGAAAACCGAAGAACGCCAGGTACAGGTGCGTCTGCTGGAGCATCATTTCAAAGCCGGGCTGCGCCTCGATGCCCCGGGCCCGCGCTGCGCGCACGACCGGCGTGGGCTGATTCTTCATGAGGATATCCACCAGGGCCGCATGCGGCTCCATGCGCGAGACGTCGCAGGGCATGGGATCGGCCGGGTTCAGGCCCAGCGGCGATGCGTTGATGACAAGGTCAAAGCCTGCAGGGTCATTGCTGCCCACGGCCCGTACCTTCGCGGGGCTGAAGGCTGCAATGCGCGCCGCCACCGCCTGCGCCTTGCCGGGCACCGGGTCAAAGAAGGCCACCTCGGCGCAGGACTTGTCGCCCGCGCAGGCCAGTGATGCGCCAATGGCCGACGCCCCCCCGCCCGCGCCGATGATGAGCGCGCGCCGCCCGGTGTAGCCAATGCCGAACCAGTCCAGCGACGCGAAAACCCTCGCCATCAAAGAGCCCGCCTTCAAGGCTGCCGTCGCTGTTGCGCCGGATGGCATTCACCGCGCCGGCGATGCGCCCGAGTTCCAGGCAGTGGCCCAGCAGGCCGGTGATGGGCGCCTTGTGCGGTATGGCAACCCACATGCCCTTGATATTCCCGGCCTTGAACGCGGTGCGGACAAACGACTCCAGGTCTTGCGGCGCCACATGCACCGGCACCAGCACTGCATCAATGCCCAGCCGCGCGAAGATCAGGTTGAACGACTCAGGGGCACGCACCTGCGCGACCGGGTCACCCAGAATCAGGTAAACGTCTGTCGTTCCCGTAACGAAGGGCATGAGGGGCGATGGTGCCGAAGTGGATGTTTCCATGAAAAGCGAGCGTCAGACCTGTGGTGTGGAGCTTGAAACTCTACCGGCCCAAACGCCGGAATCCAGCGGCGCAACATGCTCTGGCGTTCGCTGATCGCACAAAGTTGTGCGATCATTGATCGAAACGCGGGTTATTGCCATGACGCGCCTGCAGGCCTGTACGACCGCCCACCAGCCATGACCGCCACAACCCCGTCCCACAAACCAGCGCCGTCCCTGGACCGGCGCGACTGGATCGCCGGCCTGGAAAAAGGCCTGTCCATCATCGAGACCTTTGACGACGGCAACCCGCGCCTGACGACCAGTCAGGCCGGTGAGCGCTGCGGCATGACGCGCACCGCTGCGCGACGCTACCTGCTGACGCTCACGCACCTGGGCTATGTGGCGACCGACGGCAAGCTGTTCTGGCTGACGCCACGCGTGCTGCGTTTGGGCCAGTCGTACCTGGAGTCGGCGCGGCTGCCGCGCATCGTGCAGCCGTTTTTACAACGGGTGACGGCCGGCACGCAGGAGATCGCCTATGTGAGCGTGATGGACGGCGATGACATTGTCTACATCGCACGCAACGGCACCAACCGTGCGATGAACACCGGCTTTGTGCTGGGCTCCCGGGTTCCGGCGCAGGTGACAGCCGCAGGCATGCTGCTCCTTGCATTGAGGGACCCTGAGGGTCAGGAGGCCTGGCTGGCCAACCATGAACTCAAGGCCTATACGTCGTATACCGTGGGCAGCAAGGACCAGCTGCGCACGGAGTTTGCGCGCATCCGCGCGCTGGGGTGGGCATTCTCCGAGCAACAACTGGAGCTGGGCTACCGCGGCGTGGCCGTGCCCCTGATCGACCGCCGCGGCGACCTGGTCGGCGGTCTGAATGTGACGATGCCGATGAATGCGGAAACTGCTGATGACGCGACCGCGCGCGTGCTGCCGGTACTGCAAGAGACGGCGCGGGCGATGCGCAACCTGATCTAAGGCGAATGGGGCAAGTGCCGTTCACTGCAGGGCGTGGACGGCGCAATCAGGTCCCGGCGAATGTCAGCGATGCGCGTCACACCGCACAATTGCATGGTGCGCCGGAGTTCATCCTCCAACAGCCACAGCGCGCGACAGGCACCTTCATGGCCTGCGGCCAGGGTCCCGTACAAGGCGGCTCGCCCGATCATGACGACATCTGCACCCAGCGCCAACGCCTTGACTATGTCGCTACCGCGACGGATTCCACCGTCGAGCAGCACGGGTACGCGGCCATTCACTTCATGTGCAATCGCAGGCAAGGCATCCAGTGTGGCGATCGCTGTGTCGAGCTGGCGCCCGCCGTGGTTGGATACCACCAAGGCGTCGACCCCCATGTTCAGCAGCGCAGCGACATCGCCAGGATGGCTAATGCCCTTGACGATGAGCCGCCCCGGCCAGCGGTCGCGCAGCGCCTGGAGATCGTCAAACGAGAATGTGGGGTCGTAGTGGCGCCCGGGCACGTGCGTGGAGGAGCCCTCGACACGTGGCTGGTTCAGCCCCGCAAGATGGGGCATCACCGGCGGCTTGTGTCGCAACATCTCAAGCGACCAGCGCGGTCTGGCTACAAACTGCCAGATATTGCGATGCGTCAGTTTCATCGGGAATGACAATCCATTGGCAAGATCCCGCTCGCGCTTGCCGCCCACGGCCAGGTCAACCGTGACCATCAGTCCTTCGCAGGCCGCGGCGCGCGCCCGGTCGATAAGTGCCGCCAGTCTCTCCTTGTCCTGCAGGATATAGGCCTGGAACCATAGCCGGCCCGGTACCTGGGATCGCACCTCCTCGATTGACGCCGTGGCCGACGTGGACAAGGCGAAAGGTATGCCGAAGCGCGCCGCCGCCCGGGCGATAGCCACATCGCCGCCACGCCAGCCGAACCCAACTGCACCCATGGGCGATATTGCCAACGGCAGGTTCATCGGTGAGCCGAACAGGTCAGTGACCGTGTCTACTCTGGAGACATCTCGCAGTACCTTGGGCACCAGGCGCAGGCGGCGGAAGGCTGCCTGGTTGTCTGCCAATGTGGCCTCATCCTCGGCCCCACCATCATAAAAATCAAAGACACCACGCGGGAGGCGCCGTCGCGCCGCCTGCCTTAGCTGTGCGATGGAGTGCAGGGATTGCAGTTGTAGCGGCATGAACTGGAGCAGCGGGTAGCTGGAAGCGGTCAGCTGGCCTGAAGTCTGCGAGGGAATCCGGGCGCACCTTCAGGTCAGAAAGTTCTTTCTGGCATCGTTCATCAGCCCTTCGGGCGGCGTCTTGAAGCGTGAATGGATATGCTCACTCTTGACCAACCCGATGGAGCGCTTCAGGCTCACGAGTGTCTGCGCAAACTTCAAACCGCAAGCCGTGGTCTCGAGTACTGGAACGCCTGTATTCGCAATGGAATTGAATCCGTGCCGCACGAACGCCGGACCAAACAGCTGACCACCAGCGATGATCACGTCCGCACCATCAGCGATGCATTCCCTCGCCGTCTTTTCAAACTCCACCAGGAACTGGTCACTTTTCCCCTCGATACATTCCACGAGATTGTCATAGGTCATTCCGAACTTGCGTACGGGATTTCTCTTGATGGCGTTTCGCTCCAGGCCGTAGGTCTTGATGTTTGTCTCGATATTCGGCACGTGGCCATCCATGACAGTGAGCATGGCAAAACTTCGGCCCAGTGTTCCGGCGAGCAGCATGGCCGACTCTCCGGGTCCGGCCACGGGGATGGACGCAGCCTCCCGGGCTGCATACAGTCCCGGATCCCAGTGTCCGCCCACAATGGCGCCGTCGTAACCTTGCTCCTGCATCTTCAGGATGTCGTTGATGACGTACACATCATTGATCATTCCAAGATACAAGGACGACAGCATGGATGTCGTCTTCTCCATCCATCCAATGGTGACGGTTACGTCAGGACCCATGATGTGACGTGTATACGCCTGCAATGTTTCATCGAGGAGATCGCCTCTTGAGGTGCGATCAGGCATTGCCTTGGTGAGGCCGATGGGCCAGTAGAGTTTCATGGATTCGCTTGGCATGTCTGGTGTTCCGGTTTGCTTGATGTCAACGTATGGAGCAGCACCGCTTCCGCGGTGAATGAACCAGGCGCGATCTGGTTCGAAGTTCAGGCGCATGGAAATCTGAAGGTATCCTGGCGGGCGGCCCTATTGCTTCTTGAGGCCCAGGGAATTCATCAGTCCACCCCAGCGACGAAGATCTTCCTGCTGCAATGCCTGGACGGTCTTTGCATCCCCGTACTTGGCCACGATACCGAGGCTGAAGAATTTCTGTTGAAGCTCTTCCCTTTGCAGAATGACCGAAAGCTCGCGGCTCAAGTAGTCTGTGATCGCAACCGGCGTTCCAGCGCGCACGGCCAGTCCATGCCAGGCCGTCACCACATATCCCGGCAATCCGCTTTCGCTCACAGTCGGCACATCCGGCAGCAGGGGCATGCGCTTTTCATCGGTCGTGGCAAGCATCCGGAGCGCTCCACCCGCACGCGCGTGGGGCATGACCGGCGCCAGCGTCTCCAGCACCAACTGGACGTCGCCACTGCGAGCAGCCGCAATGACGTCTCCGGACGTTCGATACGAAACAGTCACCGCCTGGACCCCGGCCATGGACTTGAACAGCTCCGCCGCAAAGAACTGCGCACTACCGACTTGAACCGTACCGATGTTGAGCTTTCCCGGATTCTTCCGGCCATAGTCGATGACATCCGCGATAGTCCTGAACGGGGAACCGCTGGAGACGGCAAATGTGTAGCCAAAGCTTGCGGTCTGTGCAAACAGGGGCAGGTCCCTGACGGTATCAAATGGCATGGTCTGCATCAGCACCGGCGAGATTCCGAAATTTCCGGTCGCAGCCAACAACAGGTTGTAGCCGTCGGGCGGCGCAGCCAATGCCGCTTGAGACGCGACGATTCCGCCTGCGCCGGGGCGGTTATCAACGACGACCTGCTGACCGATCCGCTCGGAAAGCAGGGGGAACAGGATGCGCGATGCCAGGTCTGCGGTGCCACCGGCTCCGTAACCAATCAACAGGCGTACCGGGCGGGACGGATACTTGTCATCCGCCCACGCGGATGGAATGCCGACAGGCGCTGTGAACAGAGGTGCTGCAGACAGGGCTGCCAAAAGCTTGCGACGTTTCATGGAAGTCTCCTTTATGGTTGATTGATTCCGGATCGATTCGACTGACCAGGGGCGGCATGCCGGTGGCCACTTCAATGGGGGAAGCGACGGGTGTCCAATGCGGCACCATCAGGACAGGCGCAGGCGCCTGTGAAGTACGGTGCCAGGGCAACGACCGGGTCATTTCCGGGCTTCCTTGTTCTTCGGCAAATATCCGGTCGCCTTGACGGCGGAGTCGAAGGACTCACCGCCCTTGATCCTCGACTCGACATCCCTGTCAACTGCAAGAATGCGTTCAGCCTTCTCGAGCGCCTCGGCAAGACGCGCCCGGGGAATCGCAACGATTCCCGTATCGTCACCCACGATGAGATCACCTTGGGACACTCTGATGCCACCGACCATCACACTTTCGCCATATTGCTGGGTACGAAGGCGCCCTTTCCCGGTGCGGGGTGTGACATGCCTGCTCGCCAGCCAGAGGCCGCTTGCACGTATCTCGGCCACGTCACGGCAACCCCCGTCAATCAAGACTCCCCTGGCCCCACGCTGCCTGACGCCAAAGGATGCCAGGCCACCCAGGGTGGAAATCGGTTCGCCGCCGACATCCACCACCAGCACATCCTGCGTCCCGACAGACTCGACCAGTAGGTTCACCTCGAATGACGCCTTGTCGAAGTCATGGAGTTGCCCGGCTACCTGGCGGGCGGTAACGGCAAACCCGCACATGCGGCCTTCGCCGCTGCGCCAGTGCAAGCCTTCGACCAGTCCATCGATTCCCAACTCGTCAAGCGCGTCGGACCAGGTGCTGGAGTCGATGCCGGCACACCGGTTGAGCAAATCCAGTTCATCTTTTTCTGTCATGCAGAGGCACCTTTGAATTGCGGAACTGCCAAAGGGCAGCTCCTGTCGTCGAAGCAGATCAGCTCCCGGCAGCACACGCGCGTGTTTCCTGGAGTGACGCAGGAAACACCTTTCCGGGATTCATGATGTCGAAAGGATCGATCGCGTCCTTGATTGCACGCATCAGCCTGATCTCCACAGGAGACTTTCTGGCAAACACGTCGTTGCTCTTCAGCTTGCCGAGGCCATGCTCGGCGGAAATTGATCCGCCAAGTGCAAAGGCAATGTCATGAATGCTGGCGGAGATGTCCCGCATCCGCCGCGCGAATGAGGACGGGTCTTCGCCCACTGGTTGCAGGACGTTGTAGTGCACATTGCCGTCGCCAATGTGGCCGAAGGTAATGATGCGTGCGCCGGCATATCCGCTCATGACGGCCCGATCGGCTTGTTCCAGGAACCCGGGTATCGCGGTAAGCGGAACGGAAATGTCGTGCTTGATGCTGGCGCCTTCGCGACGCTGCGCTTCGGTGATCTTCTCGCGCAGGGACCATAGCGTGTTGGCCTGCGCGAGATTGCTGGCGATCATGGCGTCGCGTACTCCGCCTGCCAGGATTTCGCCAGCAAGGAATTCCTGGGCAATGTCTGCCAGGTCGAGCTGAAGGGTGTCCGTCATTTCCATCAGCACATACCAGGCATGTGGACGGTCCAGCGGGTCACGATCTCCGGGCCAGTGGTCCAGGACGAGCTCAAGCATGGGACGGCTGACCAGTTCGAAGCCTGTAACGCGCTCGCCGACTTGCTCCCGCAAGCGTCCCAGCAACATCACCGCTGCATTTGGATCGTCGACAGCCACCCATGCCGTCGCGCTGGCCCTGGCCTTTGGATAGATCTGCGCCACAACGCGCGTAATGATGCCGAGCGTGCCTTCCGCGCCTATGAACAGATGCTTGAGGTCGTAACCAGCATTGTCTTTTCTAAGGCTCTTCAGTGTGTCGAGGACCGTGCCGTCCGGCAACACAACTTCAAGGCCCAGGACGGAATGGCGC
>CAZFKW010000030.1:9653-12904 GCA_964519795.1 uncultured Ramlibacter sp.
TCACGCCGCCGGCATTGGTTGACACATTGCCGCCCAACTCGCAGCTGCCCTGGGCGCCGAACGCCAATGGAAAGAAGCGGTTCGCTTCGCTCGCAGCATTCTTGATGTGCTCCAGGATGCAGCCGGCCTCGGCCGTCAGGGTGTTATTGGCCGGGTCAACCTGCAGAATCCGGTTCATTCTCGACATGTTGACCACGACTTCATTGCCTGCCTCGCCGGTCGTCGCACCGCCGCACATGCCGGTATTGCCACCTTGTGGAACCATGGGGATGCGAAGCCTTGCACACAACGCAACGACTGCCGATGTCTCAGCCGTGCTGGCAGGCAGGACCACGCAACGGGCACTACCCGCGAACTTGCCGCGCCAGTCGCTGAGGTAGGGCCTGATCTGCTCTGCATCGCTGATCAGCCCGGCAGGCCCGGTGATGGCGAGGATCTCATCAAGAAATTGCCGCTCCGTCATGGTGTGTGGTGCCCCATGCTTCATGGCCATTGGCTTGCTGCGCACGATGTTCCCCATCAGAGCCGGGCCTTGTGGCGGCACGCTGCGCGTCGTCGTATCAGTTGCTCCATGCTTTCCATTCAATGTATTGTCGGGGGGGCTTCTGACCACCGCTACGGGCCGACACTAAAGTCAGTCCATAAAATATTTATCGTTTGATGTCGCTGAGGTTCCAGGATGGATGTCCGGTATTTGCAGAGTTTCGTCACGGTGATCGAGTCCGGCTCGGTAGCCGAAGCTGCGCGACGCCTTGGCTTGACCCCGGCAGCTGTTTCAGCCCGGATCCATCTGCTTGAGAAGGAACTGGGCGCCGTGCTGATCCAGCGTTCGGGGCGCTTCGTGAAAGCGAGTGAAGCAGGCGTCAAGATCCTGGAGCGCGCATATGCGGTATTGCGTGACGTGCGCGATCTCAGGGCTGTTGCCAGCGACGGTGGCGACCTGGGAGAGTTGCGCATCGGCGTTTTCGTATCCGCAATGACGAGCATGCTGCCCGTACTTCTCAAGCAGCTTTTCACGGACAACGCAGAGCTGAAAGTATTTGTCGCGCCGGGCACCTCCGTAGAACTCTGTAGAAAGGTCAGTGCCGGGGCGCTCGACACCGCCATCGTCGTCGAGCCTCAGTTCTCCCTGGGAAAGAACTGCGAGTGGGAGTCGATCGTTGAAGAGCCCCTGGTTGTGATTGCTCCCGAGTCCCTGAGAGGGCACGACGCGCATGATGCACTACGCACTCAACCGTTCATCCAGCTGGATCGATCGGTACAAGGCGGACAGTTGGCTGACCGCTATTTGCGCCACCATGGCATCCGTCCACATCTGCGCCTGGAGATCGATGGCGTGATGGCGGTCGCTTCGCTGATTGAGCAGGGACTTGGCGTGTCCCTGCTGCCGGATTGGGCGCCAATGTGGACCAGCGGGCTGGGCATCGTACAGCTTCCCTTGCCCGGTCGGGTTCCGATGCGACGGGTAGGGCTTGTCTGGGACGTCCAGGGGCCGCGGGCATCGCTGGCGCAGAAGATACTGGTCGACGCGCGTGCGGCATTCGGAAATACCGGGGCAATTGCTGCACCGGCGCGACCCAATCCCTGAAGCGGTCTGCGAACTCAGGCAAGGTCACGTTGCCATCTATTGGCCCCGGCTATCAATGCCGGCCAAATTCCAATTGGCCAGGTATTGCGGCAGTTGTTCTAATCGCCGCACGCTATCAATCACACAAGGATCAGGACGCGAATTCCACAGCGTGGCCCGGCGTCATCGAATCCGGCAGCCAGGACGACACGGGACAGCTGCTTTCCCTCATCGGCGAATAACTACGGCGACACATCCATATGACTGACTCCAGCAACGACGTCTACGAGGTTTACGAGGTTTACGCAATCCGCTACGGCAGCATGTCAAGGCAGCGCAGGGAGAATTTCATTGCTGAAGACTCCCACGACGTCCCGATGCCGCTGGACTATTTCGTCTGGCTGCTGCGCTCGCAGTCCCGTACCGTTCTCGTTGACACGGGTTTCAGCATGGAGACGGCCAAGGTGCGCAATCGCGTGCTGGAGCGCTGCCCCATCGAAGCGCTCCGGGTGTTGGGGGTGGATCCGGACTCGGTTGAGGATGTCATTCTTACGCATCTGCATTATGACCATGCCGGCAATTTGCCAAAACTCCCCCGTGCAAGATTTCATGTCCAGGATGCGGAGATGGACTATGCAACCGGCCGGTGCATGTGCCACGGCGTGTTGCGCCGCGCCTATGCGGTCGATGACATCACAGAACTGGTTCGCAATGTCTACGCCGACCGGGTGGTATTCCACGCGGGGGACACGAAGCTGATGCCGGGCATCGAGTTGCTGCTCGTGGGCGGTCACACCAAGGGTCTGCAGTCGGTGCGGGTTCGCACCCGGCGAGGCTGGGTGGTTCTGGCATCGGACGCAAGCCACTTCTACGAAAACCTTGATCGGGCGGCGCCGTTCCCCATCGTCTACAACGTTGCGGACATGCTGGAGGGGCATCGCCGTCTGCTGGCCGCAGCCGACTCGCCACAGCACATCGTGCCGGGTCACGATCCCCAGGTGCTTCTGCGCTATCCCCGAGTGCCGGACGATGTGCCTGGCATTGCATGCCTTCACTTGCCGCCCACTGAATAAGTGCAGGGAGTCACCCGTTGCGCGGCCTGCCCGCGCTTGCGTTACAAATCCAAAGGAGACAACATGCTGAGAAAATTTGATGATCGCCTGAATGCAACCGCCGCAGCCTGCGCGGCCATCGCATGCATTGGCCTGGCTTCCGCAGCCGTGCCCGCCATGGCCCAGACATATCCGAACCGGCCCATTACGGTTGTTGTTCCATTTCCACCAGGTGGCGCGGTGGATCCGGTCGCGCGCATTTTCACGGCCAGGATGAGTGAGGCCTGGGGCGTTCCCATCGTCATTGAAAACAGACCAGGCGCAGGGGGCACGATTGCCCTCAATCATGTGGCCAAGTCCAAGCCGGATGGATATACGCTTCTCTTCGCATCCACCAGCATTGTGGCCTACCCGGCCCTCTACACCAAGCTGCCGTTCGACACCCTCAATGACTTTACCTACCTGAGCCAGGTAGTGACCGTGCCCTGGGTTCTTACGGCCAACCCTGCACTCAACCTGAAGGGCGTTTCAGATCTCGTCGCACTGGCAAAGAAAGAGCCAGGCAAGCTGAATTACTCGACGGCGGGCAATGGAACATTGATCCACCTTACGGGCGAGTATCTGAAAACAAA
>CAZFKW010000030.1:12914-17760 GCA_964519795.1 uncultured Ramlibacter sp.
CCTGAGCATCGCGCTCGACGAGATCATCGGGAACGAAGCGAGCTTCACGATCGACGCCCTCTCCCTGCAAATGCCACTCATCAAGGCTGGAAAACTCACTGCCATCGCGACCACAAGTCCTGCGCGTATAGAGGCCATGCCAAATCTTCCGTCGATGGCGGAAACATATCCGGACTTCAGCGTCGGCGGGTGGATGGGGTTCATGGGACCCGCTCAAATGCCACAGCAGATCGTCATGAAGTTGTCGGAAGAAATGGCCCGAATCGCAAAATTGCCAGACGTGAAAGAGCGCTTGAATGCCACAAACGTCGTCGCCGTCGGTGGCACCCCCGCGCAATTCACCAGGATCGTAGCTGATGAAATAGTGAGATGGCAGCGGGTCGTCGACGAGGCAAAAATTCCCAAAATCGATTAGTGGCGCCATGACGAATCCCACGATACTTACCTGCGCAGTTACAGGTGCCGGAACCACATTGCAGCAGCACCCTGCCCTGCCCTGTACGCCGGAGCAGATTGCCGATGCCTGTCTCGGTGCTGCACGAGCCGGCGCTTCGGTCGCGCACATCCATGTCCGGTACCCGGACGGACGTCCGAGCATGGAGCTGGCGCACTACCGCGAAGTCGTCGAACGCGTTCGTGCCAGCGATGTCGACATTGTCATCAACCTGACGGGGGGACCCGGCGGGCGATTCGTGCCTGGCACGGATGACCCTGCCACCGGAGGGCCAGGAACCAATTTCAAGCCCCCGGCGCGCCGCGTCGAGCACATCACTGCGCTGCGACCGGAGATCTGCAGCCTGGACTTCAACACTACATGCTGGGGCGATGGCGCGACGATCAACACCGGACCTGCTGTCCGCGCCATGGCCGCACTGATCCGCGAGGCCGGCACATTGCCCGAACTGGAGATTTTCGACAGCGGTGACGTCAGGCTTGCGCGCGAACTGATTGACGAAGGAGTGCTGGGCGGCCCCGGATTTTTCCAGGTCGTGCTGGGTGTGAAGTACGCCGCCCCTGCCACGCCGGACGCAATGGCCTTTCTTACTTCACTTCTTCCGCCAGGTTGCCAATGGGGTGCGTTCGGGATCAGCCGCTGGGCCTTCCCCATGCTCGCGCAATCATTCCTGCGGGGAGGCCACGTGCGCGTCGGTCTGGAAGACAACCTGTATCTGGAGCGCGGCGTGCTCGCACCCGACAACGCTGCGTTGGTCACCAAGGCTGTTCGCATGATCAGGGACTTGGGTGGCGCCGTGGCAACACCGAACGAAGCACGTGAGATCCTTGGCCTGAAAAAGCGTGCACCTGTCGCAGCTTGATCGCAAGCTTTCCGCGAAGCCTGGCGCGGGTGTTGTCTGGCCTGGCGGGGTTGTGGCGCCCTTACGCTGCCTGATGCACTGGCGTTCTCAAGGCAAGAGCGCGCACAGTTCGTCCATCAGACGCACCTCTCGCTTCAGGAAACCGGCCGCAGCGGAGAAATCAGCCACAGCAGAGACGGATGAGAGAGGCTGTCGGGCAGATGCCATTTGATCCGGCGTACGACAATGGCGGGACTCCCCGCCATGAAAACCAGCCATTTCCTCCAGCTCATCGCCATGTCCGCCCTGTGGGGTGCGTCATTTCCCTTCATCCGCCTGGCTGCCCCGGCATTTGGCGCGTGGGGCACTGCCGGCATTCGGTGCGCGCTGGCTGCCGTGACTCTGGCTGTGCTGATGCGCATGTTGCGCAACCCCTGGCCACCTCGCGAAGCATGGGTCAAGCTGGGCTTTCTCAGCCTGCTGACTGTGGTGATGCCTTTTGTGCTGTTCAACAAGGCGGCCTTCGTACTGCCCGCAGGCTATTCCGCCGTGCTGAACGCCACAGCACCGCTGTTTGGCGTGATCGGCGCTGCCTTCGCGGGGGAAGAGCGGTTGACCGGTCGCCGGCTGCTGGGCTGCGTGCTGGGGTTTGTGGGCGTGGCACTTCTGGTGCAGCTCGGGCCGGTTGCGGTCACCACGGATGTCATCCTCGCGGCGCTGTTCTGCACGGTGGCCGCTGCCAGCTACGGCTTTGGCGCCATCCTCATGAAGCGTGCCACCCTCACCTGGCAACCCCTGCCCGCATCGGCAGCGGTGCATGTCGCAGCGGCGTTGATATTGCTCGGGCCGACCGCCGCTTCGGTGCCCGCCATGCAACCCACGGGCCCGGCACTGCTGGCCATCGGCGTGCTCGGCATCATCACCTCGGGCTTCATGTACTGGGTCAGCATGCGGCTGATGCGGGTCATACCGGCCAGCGCAGCGACCTCGTCGGCCTTCATGATCCCCCTGTTCGGCGTGACCTGGGGCGGGCTCTTCCTGGGTGAGCCCGTGACGGCTGGCATGCTCCCCGGCTGCGTGCTGGTGCTACTGGCCATGGCACTGATCACCGGCTTCAATCCGTTCAGGGGCGCGCCGCCGGAGCCGTGAGAAAAAGGGTGAACACCCGGTCCGGGCAAGCTCCGGGCCTTTCGGCGAAAATCACATCCACGGCCGCAACCTGCGGCGCACGGACCCACTGATGCCCCTACCCTCCCCCGCCCCCCGCCAGCACTGGCATACCCGCAAGGTGACCTTCAATGGTTACAAGCGCGACGATGGTCTGTGGGACATTGAAGGCGAGCTGATCGACACAAAACCCCGCGAAATCAAGAGCCCCGAAAAAGGCCTGCTGCCGCCCGGCACGCCCATCCATCACATGCTGGCCCGCATCACCCTGGACGACGATTTCACCGTGGTCGCCATTGCGGCGTCGATGGAGAGCACGCCGTTCCCCGAATGCGGCGGTGCGCTGGTGAACCTGCAAAAGCTCGTGGGCGTGCGCGCCGCATCCGGCTGGCGCCAGGCCATCCACGCCGCCATGGGCCGCACCGACGGCTGCACCCACATGCGCGAGCTGATCCTGAACCTCGGCACAGCCGCCTACCAGACGCTGTCAAGCCACAAGCGCAAGGCCGCCGAAGGCCAGCCCTTGGTGCGCAACCTCAAGCCGCCGCCCCATCTGGGCCAGTGCATGGCCTGGGACTTTGACGGCGAGGTGGTCAAGCGGCACAAGCCGGAGTTCTACGGCTGGCGCAAGCCCGAGAAGGCCGTGAAGTAGCCGGCGGGCGGTTCAGGCCGCCGCAGGTGCATCGTGCGGGTGCTCGATGCACCACACCCGCCATGAACAGAACGTGGCCAGGCCGCCCAGCGCCGCAGCCACCGCAAACATGGCCTCAAACCCGAAGAGTGAGGCAAACGCCCCGCCGGCCAGCACGCCCAGTGTGCCGCCAAGGCCATAACCCATAACGGTGAACGATTGCATCGAGGTGAGCAGCGAGATCACGAGGATGGGAAAGCCCAGTTCCTTGAGCCACAAAGGCAGGTACGGGTTGAAAAACCCGAGCGAGTTCTGCGGCACAGACGCAAGATCATGCCTCGCAGGGAAGCCGCAGCGTAGCGGAGGCCGCGTTGCCAGAAGCGACCCAGCGTACCCGCACGCGGATTTGCCGCGAGGTCTCCGAGCGCAGCACGGCACGCCGCACACACCGCTCGCCGCAGGCTACAAAAACAGGCGCAGCTGACTTACCTTGCCCTGAGCCTGCCCAGCAACGCATCCCACTCTACGCGCGCCTTGTTCAGGCTTGCCAGCTTCACATGGCCGTAGCCGCGAATCTGCATCGGCAGGCTGGCGAACTCGATGGCGGTGTTGAGGTTGGCGGCGTCGAGCGTGGCCAGCACCTTCTCCACATCAGCCATGAACTCGCCCACCAGCGCCCGCTCGGTACGGCGCTCTTCCGTGCGGCCGAACGGGTCCAGCGCGGTGCCGCGCAGGAACTTCAGCCGTGCCAGCACCTTGAAAGCCTGGCCCATCCAGGGGCCGAAACGCCTCTTGGTGGGCACGCTCTTGCCGCCATCCAGTGTGGGCGGTGCAAGGTGGTATGCGAGCTTGTAGTCGCCTTCAAACTGGGCAGCAATGGCCTGCTTCATCGACGGGTCTGTGTGCAGGCGCGCAACCTCATACTCGTCCTTGTATGCCATGAGTTTGAACAGGCTCTTTGCCACCGCCTTTGAAAAACGCTCGCCCGGCGCCACGGCGGCCTCAGCCTCGCGCACCTTGTTCATGAAGTTGGCATAGAGGTCCGCGTATGCCTGGTTCTGGTAGTTCGCGAGGAACTCCGCGCGAGTGCGCAGCATGCCGACGAGCGACTCGGGTTTCTTGAGCGTCACCACCGTGCCGGGCGTGGCTTGATTGCGCACTGCCTGCAAGTCCAGCGCTGCGGCGCGGCCCCACTGGAACGCCTGCAGGTTGGCCTTGACCGCCGTGCCGTTGAGCTCAATGGCGCGCTGCAGCGCCTGCAATGACAGCGGCACGGCGCCCTTCTGCCACGCGTAGCCCAGCATCATCAGGTTGGCACCGATGGAGTCGCCCATCAGCGCCTTGGCCAGCGCCGTTGCGTCCAGGAACTCGGAGCGGCCGCCCACGGCTTCGGTGATCAGTTCCTTCGTCTGCTCCGCGGGGAAGGCCCAGTCCGCATCCTTGGTGAACTGGCCCGCCGGCTGCTCGTGGCTGTTGATGATGGCCAGCGTGCGGCCGGGCCGCGTCTTGGCCACGGCTTCAGCCGAGCCGGCCGTGAGCAGGTCGCAGCCCAGCAGCAGGTCGCCCTCGCCGGTGGCAATGCGTTGCGCATGCAGCGCATCCGGGTCTTCAGCCAGCCGCACATGGCAGGTGACCGAGCCGTTCTTCTGGCTCATGCCCGTCATGTCCAGCACGCTCACGCCCTTGCCTTCCAGATGCGCGGCCATGCCCAGCAGCGCGCCGAGCGTGATGACGCCGGTGCCGCCCACGCCGG
>CAZFKW010000031.1:0-6206 GCA_964519795.1 uncultured Ramlibacter sp.
CAACCCCCCGTAGATTGATTCACGCCAAATCCAAAAAGGAGACTTTGATGTTTGGAACTGCCGCCACGCCCATTCGCGTCACTACCGGGACCACAAGTCCGACAGACCCCACAGCCCGGACAGCGACGACGATGCCGTCAAGTTCCGGCAAGAGAAAGGCGGAGGAATCCGTGGAGGAGCGCGACACCAAACATGGACCCGCACGCACGCCCGAGAAGGAGACAGGTGACACGTCCATGCGATTGTTGCTTGTGAAGGAGTTCAGCGGTCGGCTGCCAAAGGAGGGTCTCCCGGCCGCCGGGGCGGAGGATCGTGCCACAGAGTTGCTGTCGTGCCTGCAGGACAATTGTCTCGATCTCGGAAAGATCGAGCGCGTCACTCTTGACGACGTGTCGGGCCTCTCCTCCGAGTGCTGGGCAGCGCTTGACGTCCAGGCTGGTCCCGGGGGCATCCGCACTGTCATATTGCCACCTGACATTGCAAAGGACCCGGGTGCGCAAAAGATGCTTGGCCGGAAATTGGCGCAGCTGGAGTCGCTGGAGCAACTGGTCGTCGATGTGCCGGCCGCTGGCGAGACGCATCTGGACTTCGCGTCGGCAGCGGGGAAGAAACTGCACTCCATCGAACTGCGGGTGCCTTCACAGGTCGACGGCGACAGGCTCAGTGCAAGCATCAAAATGGCGGCCCCCGAGGGTGTCAAGGTACAGGCGACCGGGGCACCGTATCCCTCCATACACAAGTCATTCGTGCAATACATGCGCGATGGAAAGAGTGTTGGTGAGCCCTGCACGCTGGCGGGAATGCCTTATCAGCGCCAGGCGAGTGACTTCTACAAGGACGGCATGGACCAGGTTGCAGCCCAGACTTCTGCCATGGCCAATCTCAACATGGACGTCCCATTCGCCGGAACGACGGCCCCGGTCGCATGCAGGCATCTGGCGACCCAATGGCTTGTTGATCGCGAGGCGTACCACAAGCTCAAGGCAACAGGCTCCGGCGAAGAAAGCGGAAGCGGCGGCGAGGATACGAAGCTGGGCGGAGCCCAGCGCTTTTCATTCGAACACATGAAGTCCAGGGAGGCGATCAGCAAACTGGACAGGAAGGCGCTGGAGGCCAGTCGCGATAAAGTGCTGGCCCAAAAGGACTGGCTGGACGGGATCGAATTCAGTCCGGCCAGGTTCGGCGATGCCATCACATCCCGATTGCGAAGCATGAGCCCTGGAGATGTACGGCTTTTTGGCATCAGCCTGGGCAACCACTACATGGCGCTCGAATTGCAAGTCAAATCCGTGGTTCAAGGTGGCATGGAGACCAGGCAGCATGTTGCAGCACTGTATGACCCCAACGTTACAGCCACGCATACCCGCATGGTGCTTGACGACCCCGGCAAGTTCGCCGGACGGCCCTTGAGCGAGTGGATCGGCAAAGGCCTGGGGGCTCAATACTTGAGTGGCGGTGTCGCCGGCGGCAGTCTCTATCCGTATCCGCCCGTCTCAGAAGCCGAGGCGCTCGAAAATCAGAAGGGGGCATCCAATCCGCTGGTGGGGCAGCTGGTTGAGCCGGCATCAGTGAGTCCTGATGACCAGCTGGATTGCCGCAACCAGAAGCTGCAGGCTGTCTGGGCGAGCGACGATTCGCACCTGCTGTGCGTTTCCCGGGAGATTAGCGGCATCAGTTGCCTGACGTCCTATCGCAAGAGTGCTGACCAGCTTGATCAACTCCATGTGCCAAAGGCAGTGATCCAGGACGCGGTACGCCGTGGCCATGCCGTCTATTGGATTCCTGTCACGGAGCTGCGCGCTGCGTCGTCGCCCTCCAGGGGTGACCTGCTTACGGCCCCTTAACCGGGGATCGTGTCGCTCGGCTCCAGCCAGCTGTTCAGTTCCATCTTTGTCCCCGTCCAGCATTCGCGCAGCCGCTGGTTGAGTGCGCTGATATCGGGCGGGATGATGCCGGCGCTGGCCTGGGCTTCGATGCGAGCGCTGATGGCGATCAGAGTGAGGGCGCCGATGTTGCTGGCCGCGCCCTTGAGCGCATGCGCGGCTTCCGACAGGTGCACTGCGTCGCGGGCTGCAGATGCATTGGCGATGGCCTCTATGCGGCCCGGCGCATCGGCCAGAAAGAGGCTGATGACTTCGCGCGTGGTGCTCAGGTCCGGGTCGAACTCGCGGAATTCATTGAGCCGGGTAAAGTCCATATGGCTGCCGGGCAAGGGTTCGCCGATGCCGGAGGGCACCGCAGTGTCGGATGCCTGCGCTGCGGCCCTGGGCGCATCCAGGCCGGTCCATCGCTCCAGCGTCTGCGTGAGCGCTGCCACCTGCAGCGGCTTGGTCAGGTAGTCGTCCATCCCGGCCGCAGCACACCGGTCGCGGTCTTCAGAAGACGCGTCGGCCGTCAGGGCGATGATGGGCGGCGAGTCCTTGCCAAAGCGTTCCTGGATCACCCGCGTGGCCTGCAGCCCGTCCATGCGCGGCATATGCAGGTCCATCAGGATGGCGCCAAAGCGCATGCCTGAGTCCATGGCAGTGGCCAGGGCCTCGACGGTCTCCAGCCCGTCACTGGCCGTCATGGTGTCGTAGCCCAGGCGGGCCAGCATGCCGGATGCCACCTTGAGGTTGACGATGTTGTCGTCTGCGATCAGGATGGTGATGTTCTTCTTGACGTCCACGCGGAAGTTCTGCCGCGGCTGGGTGACCACGTCGGACGACAGGCAGCGGGCCAGCGCCTCGAACAGCTGGCTCTGGCGGGCCGGCTTGAGCAGCCGCACATTGAACAGGGAAACGCCCTCGGTGCCGCCCGGCATGAAGCCCGAACTCAGCAGCATCATCGGCAGTTGCGGGCCGCCCTCCATAGCCCGGATGTGCCGGGCCAGCTCCACGCCGTCCATCTGCGGCATGTGCATGTCGGTGATGACCACGTCGGGCAGCGGACCCTGGCGCAGCATGTCCAGAGCCAGCGCGCCGGATTCAGCGCTGGCCACGCGCATGCCCCACTGGCGCAGCTGGCGCGACAGCACCCGCACATTGACGGGGTGGTCGTCCACGACCAGTACCCGGTTGCCCTGCAGCGCGACGGCGTCAAGCGGCGCCAGGGCAGGAGGCAGCTCGGCCAGCGGCGCGCGCACGGTGAAGGAGAACGTCGAGCCCTTGCCAAGCTCGCTTTTGACGCTGATGTCGCCGCCCATGAGCTCGACCAGCCTCTTGCAGATGGCCAGGCCCAGGCCTGTGCCGCCGTACTTGCGCGTGGTGGAGGCGTCCACCTGCGTGAAGGCCTGGAACAATGCATTGACACGGTCGGCCGGGATGCCGATGCCTGTGTCCTGCACGCTGAACTCCAGCACGACCTCGCCCTGTTCATCCGGACCATCCACCCGGCGCGCATGAACTGCGACCTCGCCGCGTTCGGTGAACTTGACGGCGTTGTTGATGAGGTTGATGAGCACCTGGCGCAGCCGTGTTACGTCGCCGGAAATGGCCGGAGGCGGTCCGCCCGAAGACTGTTCGGGGACATCGACGATCACCTCAAGGCCCTTCTCCCGCGCGCGTGGCGCGGCGATGTCACAGGCTTCTTCCAGCAGGTGCCGCACGGACAGCGGTTCGCTCTCCAGGTCGAACTTGCCGGACTCGATCTTGGAGAAATCCAGGATGTCGTTGATGACGGCCAGCAGCTGGTCGCTGGACAGCCGGATGGTCTGCAGGAAGTCCCGCTGCTCGGCGTCCAGCGAAGTCTCGGCCAGCAGCGCGCTCATGCCCACCACGCCGTTGAGCGGGGTGCGGATTTCGTGGCTCATGGTGGCCAGGAAGGCGGCCTTGGCACGCACTGCGCCCTCTGCCGTCTCGCGCGCGCGCACCAGCTCTGACTCGCGTGAGCGCACTTCCTCTTCGGCCGTGCGGGCACGCTGGCTTTCCAGCTCGGCCTGGGCCTTCTCGGTGCGCAGCTGGTGCGCCACGCGGTTGAAGGCCAGCACCACTTCGCCCAGCTCGTCGCGTGTGTCCAGTGACACCGATGCACTATTTTGCGCCGACGCGTTCAGCATGTGCTCGGAAGCGTGACGCAGGTGGATCACGGTGCGCATCACACCGGCATAGAAGGCCAGCAGCAGGTAGAGCACCACGGCCAGGACAGCCGCGACAAAGCCGGCCACGACCAGCACGCGCCGCTGGAAGCCCTGGATGCGTATTTCGAGAAGGGTTTGCAGCTCGGTTGACTCGCGCTCTGTCAGTGTGTAGTTGGCTGCCTGGGCGCGCGCCAGCAACTGGCCGGCATTCTCGATGGTGCTCATGGCAACGCCATCACCTGTCAGGCTGCGAAGGGCGGCAATGGCCTGCCTGACGGCCGTGTCATAGGCCTGTGTCGCCTCGGCAAGTCGCAGCTTGAGCTGGCCGGACTTTTCGTTGGCAAATGCGGTTTCGGCGCCGTAGCGGGTGCGCGCCAGGTTGGATTCAATGAGCCCGGCCAGCCGGATCAGGTCGGCGTTCTGGCCGTCGCGCACGGAGCGCGAAGCCATCCGGTTCTGCGTGACCAGCCGGGCCTGCAGCAGCAGGTCGGCTGCGTCGGGCAGCTTGAGCAGGACGCCCTCCATCATGTAGTAGGCGTCCAGGTCGGGGTCGAGGATGAGGTTGGAGACATCACCCACATGCGAGGTCAGTGCCACGATGTCGTCCTGCAGCTTGCGGTGCAGGTCATCGGTATCCACCGGTGGGATTTCCATCAGCCGGCGTGCCAGGAATGCGGCGTTCTCCCTGACCACACCGAGCTTGGGCGCTGTCTCAAGCTCCTGACCGACCAGGGCCTCGATCCTGTCAAGTACCCGCAGCACGCCCTGGATGTCCGCCTGGATGCGCACCACCTCGGGCCTTTGTCCGGTCTGTCCGGCCATGTAGTCGGCCGCAGCCAGCCGGCTTCGTGCCACCTGCTCCTGCAATGCCCGCAGGGGCCGCAGGTAACGGGCGCCGGCAATTTCCTTTTCTGCGAACCGTATGGAGCTGTTGATCTCGCTGACCAGGAGGTACAGCGTCAACGCCAGCGGCAGTGCAAACAGCAGGAAGATGAGCATGAACTTGCGCGGGTAGGTCAGCTTGTCCATGAGCTGGCGCGCGGGCTTCAGCAGGGGCATCTCCCCCAGGGAGGGCGGTGGTCGGGTGGGGTCAAAGCGGCTCACGTCGATGTTTCCGGATTCAGTGGCGCAGACTAGCAGGTTGGATGCCAGCCGTGAAGACCCGTGGGCTCCCGTCAGCGATCGCCCGGGAGCGGAGGCTTGTCCTGCGCTGGCCGCACGCCTGCCTGCTCCTCCCGCCGGGCTCTTGCCCGCGCCAGCGCCGCCTCGATGACCGTGCGCTTGCGTTGCGCCTCCTCACCGACCGCGCCGTGGGTGTGGGCGGACAGGTCGGCCAGCTTGGCGCGGGCTTTTTCTTCCAGCCGCTGGCCATTCTCGAGCTCGTCGCGGGCCATGCGCGCGCCATGGAAGGCGTAGCGTGCGCGCGCCTCGTCAGCCTGCGGCTGCAACCAGGCGGCCCAGCCTGTCCGGCTGCCCGTGACGTTTTCAAGGCTGATGCAGTCCACCGGGCACACCGGGATGCACAGCTCGCAGCCGGTGCAATACGGCTCGATGACGGTATGCATGAGCTTGTTGCTGCCCATGATGGCGTCCGTCGGACAGGCCTTGAGGCACAGCGTGCAGCCGATGCACCAGGCTTCGTCAATGAACGCGACCTGGCGCGGACCTTCGACGCCATTCAGGGGATTCAGGGGGAGGGGAGGCCGGCCGGTGATGTCCGCCAGGCGCCGGATGCCCTCTGCCCCGCCGGGCGGGCACTGGTTGATGTCTGCCGCGCCGCTGCTGATGGCCTGCGCATACGCAGCGCAGTCCGGATAGCCGCAGCGCGTGCACTGCGTCTGCGGCAGGGCGGCATTGATGCGGTCGGCGAGCGTCATAAGTGACTTGTCATGCCGGACTTGATCCGGGATCCATGGTGGCGGGAAGTGGCATTGTCATGTGCCAACATGGATTGCGGGTCAAGCCCGCAATGACAGTTCTATGCAGGCCGCGAAGTCTTCTTCGCAGCGGCCTTTTTGGCAGGCGCTGCCTTGACCGTGGCCTTCTTTGCCGGGACCTTCTTCGCTGCGACCTTCTTGGCCGCAGCCTCCTTCCCCGGCGCAGACAACGCCTTCGGCACCTCGTTGTGCGCGGCTATGAATTCCTTCAC
>CAZFKW010000031.1:6216-8772 GCA_964519795.1 uncultured Ramlibacter sp.
TTCACCACCGGGTACACCACATCGCGCCAGCGCCTGCCGCTGAAAATGCCGTAGTGGCCTGCGCCCTTGGCTTCCAGGTGCCTCTGGCGGCTCTTTGGCACGCCGCTGCACAGGTCCAGCGCCGCTTCGGTCTGGCCCGAACCGGAGATGTCGTCCAGCTCACCCTCGACCGTCAGCAGGGCCGTGGTCTTGATGTCCTGAGGCCGCACGCGCTCGACCTTGCCGTCCACCCCCTTGACGTCCCAGGTGCCGTTGACCAGCGCGAAATCCTGGAAGACCGTGCGGATGGTCTGCAGGTAATACTCGGCATCCATGTCGAGCACGGCGTTGTATTCATCGTAGAACTTGCGGTGGGCTTCGACGCTGGCGTCATCCCCCTTGATCAGGTCCTTGAAATAGTCAAAGTGGCTCTTGGCATGGTGGTCCGGGTTCATCGCCACGAAGCCCGTGTGCTGCAGGAAGCCGGGGTACACGCGGCGGCCCGAGCCGGGGAAGCCCTGGGGAACGCGGAAGATCACGTTGTTCTCGAACCATTCATAGCTCTTGTTCATGGCCAGGTTGTTCACGGCCGTGGGTGACTTGCGCGCATCAATGGGGCCGCCCATCATGGTCATGGTCAGGGGCGTCGTCTCGCCGCGACTGGCCATGAGCGACACGGCCGCCAGAACCGGCACCGTGGGCTGGCATACGCTGATCACGTGGCAGTTGCCATAGCGTTCCTGCACATGGCGGATGAATTCCTGAACATAGTTGACGTAGTCGTCCAGGTGAAACTCGCCTTCAGACAGCGGCACCATCCGCGCATTCTTCCAGTCGGTAATGTAGACCTTGTGGCCCCGCAGCATGGTCCTGACGGTGTCGCGCAGCAGCGTGGCATAGTGGCCGGAGAGCGGCGCCACGATCAGCACGGCCGGCTGGTCCTTGAGCTTTGTGAGGGTGGGAATGTCGTCGGTGAAGCGCTTGAAGCGGCGCAGTTCGCAGAAGGGCTTGTTCAGCTCGACGCGCTCGTCCACTGCGACGTGGGTCCCATCGACGTCGATGGTGGTCAGGCCGAAAACCGGCTTTTCATAGTCCTTGCCCAGACGGTAAATCAGGTCGTAACCCGCAGAGACGCGCTGGGCGAAGGGCGTCTGGCCAACTGGTGTATTGGTGTTGGCGAACATCTTGGCCGCAGCCTGCGCAAAATCCGCAAAAGGCTCCATGAGGGAGCGCTGGGTTTCGTAGATCTGGTAGAGCATGGTGGGGAACTCTCGAAATTGAGGTATGTTGCAGTGCAATATAACAGGCGCCCATTCATTCTGCTGGAGGAAAAACACCAATATGGTGCCCGATATGCCAGCTTTCCGGAAGAATCCGCAGGAACCGGCAGGCGGTTGCCCGAGTCTGCATAATGGTTATAGACCAGAATCATTCAACATGCACAGACGTACCGCCCTGGCCGCTGCCGCACAGGCCCCCCTTCTGGGCGCTGCCGCCACCCTTCTGGGAGCCCTCATGACCCCCCAATCCGCCGCCGCAGCCCTGAACCAGCTCGCCAGCCTGAAAATGTCAGAGCGCATGCCGGTGCTCTTCCTGGGCCATGGCAGCCCGATGAACGCCATTGAAGACAACGGCTGGCGCCGCAGCTGGCAGGCTCTGGGGGCACAGTTTGGCAACGAAGGCGGAGCCCGGTACCCCAAACCGCAGCTGATCCTGTGTGTGTCAGCCCACTTCCTGACCAACGGCTGGTGGCTCACCGCCATGGAGCGGCCCAGGACCATTCACGACTTTGGCGGTTTCCCGCAGGCGCTGTTCGACCAGCAATACCCGGTGCCGGGTGCGCCCGCTGTGGCGCAGGAGATCAGCAAGGGCATTGCCTCGCCAAAGATCAACCTGGACACCGGCGAGTGGGGCCTGGACCACGGCACCTGGTCTGTCCTGAAGCCGATGTTCCCCAGGGCCGACATTCCGGTCATGCAACTGAGTATGGACTACAGCCGGCCGGCTGCCGAGCACTTTGCGCTCGGCCGGCAGCTCAAGGGCCTGCGCGAACGCGGTGTGCTCATTGTCGGCAGCGGCAACATCGTCCACAACCTGCGCATGCCCCGGCGCAGCGGGCCTGTACCGCCGTATGACTGGGCGACGGAGTTCGACAATGTGGTGGCCGGTCAGCTGGAAAAGGGCGACCTGAAAGTCCTGGTGGACTTCCAGAAGCTCGGGGCCGTGGCGCAGATGGCCCACCCGACGTATGACCACTACCTGCCACTGCTGTATTCAGCGGGTGCGGTGGATGCGAAGGAGCCTGTGCGGATGTTCAACAACAACTTCCAGGGACAGGCGATATCGATGCGGTCGGTGGTCTGGGGGTAGGGGCGTGGCATCGGAGAGTGCATTGGCGAACAATTGCGCGTGATGAACATTGCCGTCGACAACCTCACCCACCCCGGAATCCACGCCCTGCTCGAAGAGCATCTGGAGGACATGCGAGCCATCTCGCCACCGGAGAGTGTCCACGCGCTGGACCTGGACAAGCTGCGCCAGCCTGACATCACGTTCTGGTCCGCGTGGGAGGGTGAC
>CAZFKW010000031.1:8812-15711 GCA_964519795.1 uncultured Ramlibacter sp.
TGCTGGGCTGTGGCGCTCTGAGGGAGCTTGACCCGCGCCATGGCGAGGTCAAGTCGATGCGGACATCGCGCCACCACCGGCGCAGCGGCGTGGGCCGGGCTATCCTGCAGAAGGTCATCGACGAGGCCACCCGCCGCGCCTACACGCGGCTCAGCCTGGAAACGGGGTCGATGGTGGAGTTCCTTCCGGCTCAACGCATGTACGAGTCATTCGGCTTCACCTGCTGCGGCCCGTTCGCAGACTATGTGGAAGACCCGAACAGCGTGTTCATGACGAAGACGCTGCCGTAGGCCTCGCTCACGCACAGGCAAAAAGCATCCCGTGCGCGTCGTCGTGCGTCAAGACGCCTGCAGAACTGCCGGCCGGGATTGACGAGCTGCCTGAGCAGGGACTCGTGCCGCCAGCGGCACTCGGCGGAACGCTTGACGGAACAAACCTGACCTCTTGAAACCAGTTCCACCAACCCCATGTCCTGAATCGAGCCGGCGGGAACTGGTCTCCGGCCGGTGTCTTTCAACCCATCGGAGGACATACCATGTACGCATCGTTAATGAGTCGCCCGGACAACCTGTTCGGCCAATTTGTTCGCCTGCGCCGTGAACTGGATGACGTCTTCGGCGCATCGGGACTGCCCAGCAGCATCCGCTCGGTCCCGTCCGGCGCCTTGCCGGCCATCAACATCGGGCGCACCGCCACCCATGTGGAGGTTTATGCCTGGACGCGTCAAAAATCGATGTGACCCTGGACCGCGGCATCCTGCGCATTGCAGGCGAGCGCGCATCCGGCATTCCTGCCGGCGATGCGAAAGTCCAGGTATACACACGCGAGCGCGAAACCGGCAACTTCACCCGCACGATCTCGCTGCCAGACGACGTGGACCCGGCCCAGGTCAACGCAAGCTACCGCGACGGGGTGCTGCAGGTCAGCATCGCACGCCGCGAATCCGCCCAGCCCAAGCGCATCACCATCCAGTGATGCGCGCCATCCTGAAGGAGCAAACATCATGAGCGACAACAAGCAGGTGACCATGCCTGAATCCACTCCCGCCGCGCCGGCGCATGACTCCACGCGCGCGGTCATGCCCCCGGTGGATGTGTTCGAAGATGCCGCCGGCATCACGGTGCTGGCCGACATGCCCGGCGTGCCCAAGGAGCTCCTCGACGTAAAGGTTGAGGGCGACGCCCTTCTGATCGAAGGCGGCGTGCTCACGCGGACGCCCGAGGGGCTCGAAGCGGTGTATGCGGAAGTGCGTGTGCCGCACTACCGGCGCAGCTTCACCCTGAGCCGCGAACTCGACACGACGCAGATCGACGCCAGCCTTAAAAATGGCGTGCTGACCCTGCGCATTCCCAAGCAGGCGCATGCCCAGCCGCGGCGCATTGAGGTGACAGCAGGCTGAGGTGTAGCGGGCTGCGGGAGTCCGGTAGCGCGCGTAAGCAAAAAGCTTCACATCGGCACCGGCGTGCGTTAAAGTTGCGGCGCCTGCAAAAAATGCAGGGCGGGTTTGACGACTCGTTGCACTTCGGTGACCTAAGGTCACTGAAAGCCGCTGGGCACAGTGGCCTTTCGTCCGTTCCTCCAAGAATTTGGCGGTCCGGATGGGAGGCTGGCGACAGCCTGCCGGTTCTTCACTAGAGTGCCCGGTTCGTCAAACCATTCGGGCCGCCGCCACCTGTTTTCAGGTGGTGGCGGCGAATGCCCAACGAACTTCCGTACAGCTCCATGTCGCACACAGACACGCTCGACGACCCCAAGATCCATTGCCCGGCTGCCGACTCAGTCTTGCCGCCGGCATTCATCAAGGCCATGCGCGCCCAGTTCGCCGGCATCAAGGATGTGCGGATGTCCTACGACCTGATCGCAATGCTGAGCGACCCTCAGGTCTGGCCCAACCCCCGGCGCGCCGAGATGAGCCCCGAAGAACTTGCCGCGTTGATGCGGATTTTGAACAGGGACTTTTACAGCCAGCTTCATTCAGCGGAATGCCTGTTGCAGCGCTATTGAACTGGCGTTCCGGGGATGCAATGGACCTGTCACGTTTTCTCGCCGTGCTTGACGATGGTGACCGGAATCAGTGACTTGTGCATGACGGCCTGCGACACCGAGCCCATCAGCGCTCCGCGCAGCGCGCCCAGGCCCCGGGCACTGATGATGATGGCGTCACAGTGGAGGCGGCCTGCAATCTCCACGATGGTGTCCGCCGGGTCGCCCGAGCCGATTTCACGCTCAAACGCCACGCCTGCTGCCTGGAACAGCGCCTCAGCGGGTTCGAGGGCACGCGAACCAACGGCACCGGTGACGCGTTCCAGCACGTCAGCGCCCGGCGCCAGCAACACCTCGTAGAGAAATGCAGGCTCCTGCACGCTGGTGAGCACAAAGCTCGCGTTCAGGCCTTCCTTGCGCAGGCGCAGGGCATGGTGCACGGCATCCAGCGCGTGTTCGGAGCCGTCAACAGGCACGAGAATCTTCATGGGGCAAACTCCTGATCAGGGCCACAGAGGCTGTGGGATCAGGCAGTCTAGCCCCTCTGAATCACCGCCCGGTCGACATGGATCAACTGCGGGCTCAATCCACCTTGGCGCCCGATGCCTTGATGATGCCCGGCCACTTGGCAAGGTCTTCCTTGATGACGTTCATGAAGGCAGATGGTGGCGCCAGCGGGGCCAGCTCGAACCCTTGCGACGCGAGCTTCTCCTTGACAGCCGGCATCGCCAGGATTCTGCCGATCTCGGTGTGCAGTTTCGTCACGATCTCCGGCGGCGTGCCGGCCGGCGCCATGAAGCCGAACCAGGTGTTGACCTCATAGCCCTTCACGCCGCTCGTATCCAGCGTTGGCAGTGCGGGCAGCAGCGGCGACCTTGTCAGGCTGGTGACTGCAAGGGCCTTGAGCTTGTTGTCCTTGATCTGGTTGATGACGGTGGGCGTGTTGAAAAAGCCCATGTTCACCTCGCCACTCATCACGGCCAGGATGCCTTGGGGCGCGCCCTTGTAGGGCACATGCACCAGGTCGGTCCCGGTGAGCTGGCCGAAGAGCACGCCCGACAGGTGGTGGCTGGTGCCGCTGCCGCCGGAGGAAAAGGTCATGCTGCCAGGCTTGGCCTTGGCGGCGGCTATCACATCCAGCGGACTCTTTGCGGTGCTGCCCGGCGGAACTATCATGACGTTGGACACACCGCCCACGAGCACGATGGGGGCGAAGTCCTTCAGCGAGTCGTACCCCGGCCTGGCATAGAGCGACAGGTTGAACACCAGTGTGCCCTGCGAGGCGAATGCAATGGTGTAGCCGTCCGGCGCGGCGCGCGCAAGCTCGGCCATGGCGATGGTGCCGCCGGCGCCGGGCTTGTTGTCCACCACCACCGGCTGGCCCAGCGCGGCCGACAGTTCCGTGCCAATGGTGCGCGAGAGGATGTCAGCCGTACTGCCTGCCGCCAGTGGAACCAGCAGCTTGATGGGCTTGGCTGGCCAGGCCTGGGCCTGGACGGGCGCCAGCGGCGCAAGGGCGAAGGCGAGGGCAAGTGCCGACAGGACGGTTCGGTGCAGCTTCATGGGTTTTACCTCTCAAATGGTGCGGTGAGTGCGTTGTGGATGGGAGTGGAAACCTTGTTGCAACGAACGTGCCTGTCTTGCCTGTGTGCTGACCGGCTCTCAGCGCAGCAGGTAAGTGGGGCTCGACCAGATCAGGTGGCCGTCTTCGAGCGTGATGCAAACGTAAAGCGCGTCTTCAGTGGCCTCGCTGCGCTTGATGCGGCGCGAAAGCTTCGCGGTGTACTGGGTGTTGACATCGGGCATGCGGAACACACGCGCCTGGCGCTTGATGCCGCCGCCGGTTTCGAGCACGATGTCTTCAAGGCCGATGTCGGCGATGTTGATGTCGTCCTTGACGAGGCCGGTGTCGAATCTGAGCGTGCCTGCTGCTGCGTCCTGCAGCAGCACATCGGCCCCGCCAAAACCACCGGTGGTGAGCGCGGACCATGCAAGCTGGTTGCCAGCGCTCTTTTTCAGCGGCTTGTCGATGTTCCACAGGTTGATGGGCGTGAAGGCTTCAATGCCGTTGCCCTCGAAGGTGGCGGTGCCGTCCCACACGCTCTGCCGGCCCCGGCCGCGGTACTCGGAGCCTTCCCAGATGATGCGCACGCGCCGGCCGAGCTGCTCTATTGAGTACGGCCTCCAGGTCTCCAGCACCGTCATGCGGTTGCGGATTTCGATGCGCTCGATGGGCGCTCCTGCTGCAACATCAATCTCCAGTGTCACGCTGTCGTCGCCGCTGCGCAGGATGTCGCCCATGCGCGCCTCGGCCACCTGGGAGATGACGCTGCCGCCCATATTGGGATCATCGCCATATAGATCAGCCGCCTTGTCAAAGCGCACACGCGTGTCCAGGTGCACGCGGCAACCCGTCGTTGCGTAGTGATGGCGGCGGCGCAGCGCTTCAAAGAGGGCGTCACGCGACAGATCAGTCGCCAGCAGGCAGGACAGGCCGCCGTACGCACCAAACAGGGAGGCACCCGGGTGGCTTGCACCGTGCCGCCCCTTGTGGCCGTCGGAGTTGGCGAGGACGCCGACGCGGTAGCCCTGGTCAAACGCATCTTCCAGCAGCCACTCGAAGGTGCCCCAGTCTGAATGCACCTCGACCGACCGCTCAATGCGCCCGTCATGTGCAACCTTGATGTCCGCATAGCGCCCGCCGATGTGCGCGAACACAACAGCGTTCTCATCCTTCAACGCAGTGAACAGGTCGGCCGCGCTGTTGGCATCGGTCGCCACATCGCTGAGGTCCTCCACCAATGCGTGGTGCGAGCGGTGGATCTGCCGGCCTTCATCGCGGAACATCACATTGCGATCGCCGCCGAGCCCGGTGTTGCCTGACCATTCGTAGCCCGGGAAGACAATGAACTCGCCATCCTTGTTGTATTCGGCGGTGAGGCGGTTGAGCTCCTCCCAGAAGGGCGTGGTGATCTGGAAGTCATTGCCCTGGTGGCTCATGGCGTCCAGAAACGCGCTGTCGCGCGCGAACTCGATCAGCTCGCGGGCCGAGTTGGTGCCGATGGTTTCTTCGGACTGGCCGTGCAGGTCAGCCCAGAAGGGCAGCAGGTCCGCCGCCGCATCAATGCGCAGCGGGTTGCTCGTGCAAAGGGCGGTGCCAGCCGCATCGCGCACCGTGACCCGCAGCTCGCCGGGCTGCTCCACGCTCAGGCCGCGCAGGGTCGTGGCCAGCCGTGTATCCTCAATGTCGATGTGCGCAGGGAGTCCCTTGACAGGCATGGATGGCTCCAGCGTGAAGCGGCCCTTGACCTGGTGGCTCGGGTTGCCCCATTTGTCTTCGCCCTTGAAGCCGAGCGTGAACGCCTGGCCCACCTTGCGCTGCGTGGGCAGAACGGCCTTGTAGCCCACCGGCGGTCCGGCCACTACGGGAATGGTCGGCTGTATCGGCAGCTCCACGAAGTTGTAGGTGGCAAACGCATCCACCAGCACCTTGAACTCGAAGGTCGGTTCGGTAAAGGTCTGGATGCGGATGCCGGGTGACCCCTGGCGCGTGTCGCCAATGCGCACGGTGATGGTGTCGCCTTCGCGCAGGAAGCCGCGCTGCACACGGATCAGCAGCGTCTTGTCCCACGGGCGGATGTTGCCCTTCATGTCGTAGCGCAGCTCCAGCACCGCGCCGTTGCTGGCCTCGGCCGTCACATAGTTCCAGCCGGCAGGGTCGGCAAACTGCATCTTGCCCATGTCGCTGGCGAAGCGGTGCACAATCTTCAGGCTGCCGGTATCGTCAATGCCGAAGTAGCCGGCGGTGTAGGTGAGGGTGAGCGAGGCGAAGGCGCCGGCCTCGCAGGGCGCGTTGGGCGTGATGGTGGCGTGCCCCACGCGGTCGTTGAGGTAGGTGGAGTGGAAGGCGTTGTTGCGCATGGGAGCAGGTGGGATGTCGGTCTCAGGATGTCAGCGTCAGGAAGCCGCGGCAGGGCCGGGCGGGTTGAAGTCGAGCTTCAGCGCATAGGGCGTGGGCGGCACGCTCATGCGCTGGAAGGAGATGGGCACGCGGCCGAAGCTGCGGCCGATGATGTGCACCTCCAGCCCGAAGGTGCGGGGCGGCAGGCCCATCAGCGCGGCATCTTCGGCGTCAAGCTGTGCTCCCCAGGCCAGGCCCTCGGAATGCAGCGTGGGCGCGGAGAATTCGCTGGCCAGCACCTCCTTCAGGTTGGTGTCGGCCAGTCGCTTGCCGGCCATGCGCAGCAGGCGGGCGAAGCGCGTGGCGGGCAGGTAGAGCTGGCTGGTGCAGGTGAACTTGCCGCCAATGTCCAGGGTGCGGCGGACCATGACATAGCCCTTCGGGTCGGCTCCCAGGACTTCCGACCAGGGGCCTTCCTCCAGCTCGATGCGCCGCTCCACGATGGAGGCGAATACCGGCAGTTCCGCGCCACCGCCGGGCGGAACAAAGCGGAAGTGCCAGGAGCCGGCGATCGGGCGCCGCGTGCTGCCCACAAAGGTGCCGTGGCCCTGCCGGCGAATGAGGAAACCTTCGTCCATCAGCCGGCCGAGGGCCTTCTGGGTCGTGCCCAGGCTCAGGCCCAGTGCCTCGCTGAGTTCACGCTCGCCGGTGACCTTGGTGCCCACCGGCAGTTCACCCGCTTCCACTGCGCTGATGATGGCGTGGCGCAGCCGCGCATGCTTGGGCATGGTGTGGGCCGCGGACTGGAACCTGACGACGATGGGGGAGGGCGCAACTTGCATGGATTTCAGTCTAGGGGTCATGTTGCGTCGCGTCAATGGCATTAGAGCTATAGAGCTTTAAGACGTGTTGTCGTCATACCTGCATGGATCCAGGATCAAGTCCGGGATGACACGTTCTATTGCGCGGGAGAAGATCGGAAACGGAAAAGCCGCCCGTGGGCGGCTTGATGGCG
>CAZFKW010000031.1:15721-17320 GCA_964519795.1 uncultured Ramlibacter sp.
AGACGTAGTCGATGTTCTTGCTGTTCAACGCAGCCACGCACATGCGGCCGGTGTCGGTGCCGTAGACGCCGAACTCATTGCGCAGGCGGACCATCTGGTCCTTGGTCAGGCCCGAGTAGCTGAACATGCCGATCTGGGTGGTGATGAAGCTCATGTCGGCCTTGACGCCCGCCGCCTTGAGCTTCTCAACCAGCAGGCTGCGCATTTCCTTGATGCGCACGCGCATGGCGGCCAGCTCCTGCTCCCACAGGGCGCGCAGCTCGGGCGTGTTCAGCACCATGGCCACCACCGTGCCGCCGTGGATGGGCGGGTTGCTGTAGTTGGTGCGGATCATGATCTTGAGCTGGCTCAGCACGCGGGCGGCTTCTTCCTTGTTCTCGCAGAGCACGCTCAGGGCGCCCACGCGCTCACCGTACAGGCTGAAGCTCTTGGAAAACGAGGTGGAGACGAAGAACACCAGGCCGGCGTCCACAAATTTCTGCACGGCCATGCCGTCTTCGGCAATGCCGTAGCCGAAGCCCTGGTACGCCAGGTCGAGGAAGGGCACGAGGCCGCCGGCCTTGACGGCAGCAATCACCTGGTCCCACTGGCCGGCCGTGATGTCATAGCCGGTGGGGTTGTGGCAGCAGGCATGCAGCACGACGATCGTGCCTGCGGGCGCGGCCTTCAGCGCGGCGAGCATCCCGTCGAAGTTGATGCCGCGGTTGGCGGCGTCATAGTAAGGGTAGGTCTCCACCGTAAAGCCGGCCTGGGTGAAGAGGGCGCGGTGGTTCTCCCAGCTCGGGTCGCTGATGAGGACCTTGGCACCGGGGTTCAGGTGCCTCAGGAAGTCAGCGCCAATCTTGAGCCCGCCCGTGCCGCCCAGGGCCTGGATGGTGGCCACACGGCCGGAGGTCACGGGCTCGCTGCCGGCGCCGAACACCAGGTTCTTCACGGCTGCGTCATAGGCGGCGATGCCGTCAATGGGCAGGTAGCCGCGCGCCTTGGGGTCGGCCATCATCTGCTTTTCGGCCTTCTGCACGCATTCCAGCAGGGGGAGTTTTCCGTTGTCGTCGTAGTACACGCCGACGCCCAGGTTGACCTTGTTGGGGTTGGTGTCGGCGGCGTATTGTTCATTGAGGCCCAGAATGGGGTCGCGCGGCGCCATTTCCACGGCGGTGAAGAGAGACATGAGGAGTCCTTGGATGTTTGTCAGTAGCTAAAGTACCCGGTCGTGTTGTACTCTGCCGGATTGCCCCGATTTTAGGGGTGTCCCAACTATCCCTGGCTGAACCCGTCATGCCCCAAGCCCCAGATAACGTCGCAGAAGCGCCCTCCGAAGCAGTCACCACCTCTCCGAAGGGCGAGTTCATCAGTTTTCCTGATTCGCCATTCGAATTGTTCATGCCGTACCCGCCGGCGGGCGACCAGCCGGAGGCGATTCGCCAGCTTGTGGAGGGCGTCAATGACGGCGAGGTGTTCCAGACCCTGCTGGGCGTCACAGGCTCTGGCAAGACCTTCACCATGGCCAACGTCATTGCCCGCCTGGGCAGGCCGGCCATCGTTTTCGCGCCCAACAAGACGCTGGCCGCGCAGCTGTACAGCGAGTTCCGCGAGTTC